>JANPGL010000338.1:0-20116 GCA_031423915.1 Actinomycetes bacterium
CCGCTTCGCCCGGGTTCCCCGCCCGGCGCTCAAGAGGGATGCGACCGCCGCCGATGAACCGGGCAAGGAAGCCCTGGTCGCACGGAGGTGGCGAAGATGGAGACGAGATCGTTCGTGATGCCCGACGGCGTCGTCGACGCGTCCCTCGACGGACCGACCACGCTCGTGCTGGCGTTCGGCCACCCGGCGCTCGACGGCGACAGCGACGTCGTCCGATCCCTTCGCGAGGCCTACGGTCGTTCGGTCATCGTCGGGTGCTCGACCTCGGGGCAGCTCTACGACACGACCATCGTCGACGACGGCCTCGTGGTGACGGCGGCTCGCTTCGAGCACTCCACCTTGCGTGCGGCGGTCACCTGCGTGAGCGGCCCCGCGGATTCCTACGAGGCCGGCAAGCGCCTCGCCGTGCAGCTCGACAGACCCGGCCTGGCCGGCGTCCTGCTGCTGTCCGACGGCACGCTCGTGAACGGCAGCGATCTGGTCCAGGGTCTCGCGGCGGATCTGCCGCCCGGCGTGCCGGTGTCCGGCGGCCTCGCCGGCGACCACGCCCACTTCGAATCCTCGTGGGTGCTGGCCGGCGATCGCATGGGTGCCGGCCTGGTGACCGCCGTGGGTCTCTACGGTGACCGGCTCCAGTTGAGCCACGGCTGTCGCGGCGGCTGGGAGAAGTTCGGTCCCGCCCGCCGCGTGACCCGAAGCGAGGGCAACCGCCTCTTCGAGCTCGACGGCAAGCCGGCGCTGACGCTCTACAAGTCGTACCTCGGCGTGTACGCCGACGAGCTGCCCGGCAGCGCGCTGCGCTTCCCTCTGGCGGTGCAGACCGCCGACCGGCCGAGCCACGTGGTCCGCACCATCCTTTCGGTCGACGAGTCCGATCAGTCGATGACGTTCGCCGGCGATCTGCCCGAAGGCGCCACGGCGCAGCTGATGCGGGCCACCCACGACATGCTCGTCGACGGTGCGATGGACGCGGCCAGTCAGTGCATCGTCGGGACGCGGCCCACGGGATCGGCGTTGGCGGTCGCCGTCAGCTGCGTCGGTCGCCGCCTCGTCCTGGGCCAGCGCGCCGAGGAGGAGCTCGATGCCGTGCGCTCCGTGCTGGGAGACATCCCGCTCGTCGGCTTCTACTCGAACGGCGAGGTATCGCCCGGCGACGGCTTCTCGGAGCTCCACAACCAGACGATGACACTGGCGCTAGTGGTGGAGCTCTGACCGTGGGGATCCCCGGCGATCGTAAGGACGCCGCGCTCCATCCGTTGTTGACCCGCCAGCTGACCCGCCTGGCCCTCGACCCGACGACGCCGCCCGACGGCACGCGTTGGGAGACGCTGGTGGCGCGCGTGAGCGCGGCGTATGCCGAGGCCGAGCAGCACCGGTACCTCGTCGAGCGCTCGCTCGAGGTGTCGTCGAACGAGATGCGCACGCTCTACGAGGAGTTGAGCGGATCCCAGGCCCGGCTCGAGGCCGTGTTCGACTCGGCCAGCGTGGGCCTGTGCGTCGTCGACGCCGACGGGCTCATCGAGGCGGTGAACCCGGCGGCCGAGGCCGTCCTCGGCCGCACGGAGGAGTCGTTGCTGCGCGTTCCACTGTGGGCCGCGGTCACCATCTCGGCCGAGCGCTCGCCCGGGCACCCGTTCGACGACGAGGCCTACGCCGCCGCGTTGGCGTCCTCGACGCCATGGCGCGAGGACGACGCCGTCGTCACCTGCGGCGCCCGTTCGTTCCTGGCGGCGTGCATCCTCACGCCGCTGCTGTCCGAGAGCGGCCGGCGTGCCGGCGCCGTGCTCGTGCTGCGCGACGTCACCGACCACAAGCGGGCCCAGGCCGCGCTGTCGTGGCAGGCCAGCCACGACACCCTCACCGGTCTGCCCAACCGGGCCAAGGTCATGTCGCTCCTGCAGGCGGCGTTGACCCACGCCCGGACCAAGCCGGGCAAGGTGTGCGTGCTCTTCATCGACCTCGACCGCTTCAAGGCGGTGAACGACTCGCTCGGCCACGCGGTCGGCGACGCGCTGCTCACCCAGGTGGTCAAGCGAGTGTCCGACACGGTCCGCGGCAGCGACGTGGTGGGCCGCCTGGCCGGCGACGAGTTCGTGGTGCTGTGCGATCGCATCGAGCTGGAGGACGCGCAGCGCATCGCCCAGCGGGTCGTCGGCGAGCTCGAGAAGCCCTTCCTGATCGACGGGAACGAGGTGCTCGTGTCGGGCTCCGTCGGTCTCGCGGTCGACACGCCCGGGAGCACGGCGGCCTCGCTGCTCGGCGAGGCCGACCAGGCCATGTACCAGGCCAAGCAGAGCGGGCGCAGCTGCGTGCGCGTCTTCGACGACTCGCTGCGCGTCGCCACGCAGCACCGGATGCACCTCGAGTCGTCGCTGCGCAGGGCCGTGCGGGACCACGACCTCGAGGCGGTGTTCCAACCGCAGGTGGCGATGGCCGATGGATCGATCGTCGGCTTCGAGCTGCTGGCCCGGTGGAACCTCGACGGCGCCGCCGTGCCGCCGGCGCTGTTCATCCCGATGGCCGAGGAGCTCGGCCTCATCCACGAGCTCGGGGCGTTCGTGCTGGAGCGGGCCGCCGACAGCCTGCGTGACTGGGCCGCGGCGGTGCCCGGCGTGCGGCTCTCGGTGAACGTGTCAGGCCGCCAGCTCCAGAACCGCAGCTTCGTCGAACACCTGTCGCGACTGGTGCGCACCAGCGGCATCGACCCGGAGGGCATCACGCTCGAGGTGACGGAGAGCGTCCTGCTCGACGATCCCGCAGCGGCCATCGCCGTGCTCCACCGCCTGCGCGACCTCGGGTTCGGCCTGTCGGTCGACGACTTCGGCACGGGCTACTCGTCGCTGTCGTACCTGCGGCAGCTGCCGGTGCACGAGGTGAAGATCGATCGCGGCTTCGTGAGCGACCTGACGTCGTCTGAGCAGGGTCGCGTCATCGTCGATGCCGTCGTGCGGCTCTGCCACGCGTTGGGCGCCCGCGTCGTGGCCGAGGGTGTCGAGACCGAGGACCAGGCGGCGGTGCTGCGCGAGATGGGCTGCGACGTGGCTCAAGGCTGGCTGTTCGGCCGACCGGGCACCGAGGACCAGGCGCGCGTATTGCTCGGTCTGGCGCCGGCCTCCGCGGTCCGCTGAGCGCGTCCTTCGTTCACGATCGCCTCAAGCCGCCGTCGTCGATGCAATCGAGCGGGCGTCCGAGCATTTCTCCTCGTGTCCAACCAAACACGAGGAGTGCTCACCGTGACCATCGATTCCCTCCCCACCTCCACCCCCGTCTCGACCCGTGCGGCGAAGCTGCTGGCCGCCGTGGCGGCTTGCGGCCTGGTGCTCGTCCTGGCCGCCGACCCGTCGAGTGCGGCGCCCCGCCGCGGCACCCCGCGCCGCGCGGTGGCGGCCAGCGCAGCCAAGGGCGAAGACCGGACGCCGGCCACCGTCTCGCTCGCCTGCCGTGCGGACGGTGGCGGCGTCCGGTGCGCCTGGACCGGTGACGCCCCGGCCGGCGCCAAGCGCCAGCTCCTCCTGCGCAGCGACGGTCGCGTCCGCCTCGACACCACCGACGTGACGGTGCGCACCTACCTCGACGGGTCGCGGCCGAGCGCATCGTCGTTCTCCTACGTCGTCGTGTTCCTCGACGCCTCGGGCAAGACGCTGGCCACTCGAACGCCGCCGTCGTGACCGCGCCGACCGCCGCTCGGCGCTGACGTTCCACCGCCGCCTCCAGTCCCGGTCGTCTCGGTCGATGTCTGCATGGTGAGCCTCGCCAGCCGCCCCCTCGCCTCGTCGTCGGTCCCCGCCGACGACGAGGCGGCGCTCGTCGAGCAGGCGCGCACCGATCGCGCCGCGTTCGGCGAGCTGTACCGACGCCACGTGGGCGCCGTCCACGGCTACGCCTACCGGCTGACGGGCTCCGCCACGCAGGCCGAGGACCTCACCTCGCTGGCGTTCGAGCGCGCGCTGCGGTTCCTGCCCACGTACCGGTGGCAGCCGGGTGGCATTCGGCCGTGGTTGATGCGCATCGTCGCCAACGAGGCCAACGGCTGGTTCCGCCAGCAGGCCCGCCAGCAGCGCCCGGCCACCCAACGGGCCATGCGGGTGCTGAGCGACGACGGCAGCGCCGGCAGCGCCGAGGACGTTCTCGGGCTCGACTCCGGGGCCGACCAGGTCGCGCTGCGGGCCGCGCTGGCGTCGTTGCCCGACCATGCCCGCGAAGTGATCGGCCTGCGCTACCTGGCGGGACTCGACGCCGACGACGCCGCAGTGGCGCTCGGCTGTACGAAGGCGGCGCTTGCGGTTCGCCTGCACCGGGCGCTCGGCGCCCTCCGGCGGGCCCTCGCCGCCGTGTCCGAGGAGGACCGATGACGACCCCTGACCGCACCGAGATCGTCGCCGCCCTCGAACGGTGGGGGTCGTCACCGACGGCGCCGCCCGATGCGTTGTTCGTCGCTCGCCTCGGCCGTCGCCTGGTCGACACCGCCGGCGCGACCGACGACGACACCACCGAGGTCGACCTCGGACGGCGGGCCGACGTGGTGCCGCTGCGCCGCCGGGCCGGGCTGGCGGCCGTGGCGGCTGCCGCCGTGCTCACCGTGGCCGGGGCTGCGGCGGCCGTCGCCACCCGTGTGGTCGACGATCGTGTGGTGCCCGCCGCCCCCGTCGACGCGCCGTCGACGCGGCCGACCTCAGCGACCACGGTGGCGGTCGTCCCGGTGCCGGGGCGCACGACGCTCGTGACGCCGACTCCCGCGGCGCCGTCCACCGTGACGTCGGTCGCCGGGGTGACGGAGCCACCGACGACCTCGACGCCCCCACCCGCCCCGACGAGCGCGGCGCCCACCACGTCGCCGACCGACCCGGCCGCCGGCACCGAGCCCGTCGTACCAGCGCGCCCCGAGCCGCCGGCCTCCACGCCGCCGCCGACCGATCCGCCGGTCACCGCGCCCCCGCCGACCACGACCGAGGTGCGGTCGCCGGCTTCGATGACGAACTCGTGCAGCGTGCAGGCCGTCGACGGGCAGGCGACCATCGTGTGCGAGTGGTCCGAGCCGGCGGGCGGTGCCGCGTCGTACCGTGTCCTGCGCGGCATCCAGGGCCAGAGCGTCGGTCGCGTGCTGACGCCCGTGCCGGGCGCGCGCCGCTACGTCGACCGGCTCGTCACGGCCGGCACCACCTACCTGTACACGGTGCAGGCGCTCGACGCCGGCGGGGTCGTGATCGGCCACTCCACCATGGCGGTGGTGACGCTGTGATCGGCCGGGTCAGGCGGCGGTGAGGGTGGCGGTGGCCAGGATGCTGCCGTTCGCGTCGAGCACGTTCATGTGCACCGCGTCGAGCAGGGACGCCTCGATGCCCACCGCCCATACACCGTGCTCGATGTCGGCGTAGCTCCAGCTGCCGACGTCGACCGACTTCCAGTCGGGGCCGACCAGCGAGCAGTGCACCTCGGACGAGAACGGTCGGGGCTGGTCGATGGTGACGAGGGCCATCGGGCGGGGCTTGTCGACGAGTCGGATGCGCCCGGCCACCGAGCCGTCGGCGCGCACGATCTCGCCGCTGCGCACCGCCCGCACGGTCTGCGCGGTCGACCGCGTCCACCGGCCGAGTGCACCGCCGGCCACGACGGCCACCAGCAGCACCGCGGCCGCCGCCACGGCGTACAGCCGGCGCGTGCGCTGGCGCTGCGAGAGCGCGTCGGGCCCGTCGCCTCGTGAGGTGGCCAGGCGGTCGAGGACGCGGCCCTCGAACCCCGGCGGAGGCTCCATGCTCGGAGCGAGCAGCAGCAGCCGGTCGGTCACGAGCGTCAGCTCGTCGAGGTGGGATTGGCAGGCCGAGCACTCCGTGGCGTGGGCCAGCAGCTCGCCCCGCAGGCGGCCGTCGGGCCCGCCGAGCGCGAGGTCGTCGGCGTGCTCGCGGAAGTGGACGCACCGGTCGGTGGACGCGCTCATCGCGGTGACTCCCGGTCGACCGAGGCCGCCAGCTTCAGCAGGCCGGTGCGCAGGCGGGTCTTGGCGGTGCCGATCGGCACGCCCTCGATCTCGCCGATCTCGGTGGTGGTGCGGCCGGCCACGGTGGCCAGCAGCACGGCGCGGCGCTGCTCGATGGGCAGCGACTCGAGCACGGGTCGGATGCGGTCGAGGGTGTCGCTGTCGATGGCCGACGCCTCGGGGTCGGGTGACGAGGCGGCGGGAAGGAGGCCGAGCAGCATCGTGGGGTCCATGGCGTCGGGCCGGCGGACGCGCACGGCGTCGATGGCCACGTTGCGGGTGATCGTCATGAGCCAGGTGAGCACCGAACCGCGGCGCGGATCGTACGAACCGGCGTACCGCCACGCCTTCTCGAAGGCGCCCTGGGCGGCATCCTCGGCCAGGGCGCGGTCGCCGGTGACGACGAAGGCCAGGCCGTAGACCTTGCGCTGGAACCGGCGGACGAACACGGCGGCCGCATCGCGGTCGTCGAGCGCCAGCGCCGCCAGGAGCGCTTCGTCGGGGAGCCGGTCGAGGCGGCCGGGCCAGGTCATCACCGATCATCGTACGGCGCACCGGGTCGAGGGGATTGGAAAAGGTGGGGAGCGGTTGGGGCCGAAGGGCCCTGGGGAAACGTCCCGCTGAGCGGGAGAGTGAGTGTGCCCCCAAGAAAGGAGCTCACCATGACGACACGGATCGTGGTCGGTATCGATGGATCGGAATCCTCGAGGGCCGCGCTGGACTGGGCCTATGACGAGGCGAAGCGCTGGGGCGCCGACCTCGACGTGGTGCACGCCTGGAGCTATCCGTACGCCTACGGCGTAGAGGGTGCCGTCGTGGTGCCTCCCCAGACGCTGGCGGACGACGCCACCAAGCTCGGCGAGGAGGAGATCACCGCGCTCCGGACCCGTCGCACCGACGGGGTGAAGGTGACGCTGGTGGTCGAGGAGGGCGGAGCGGCCCACTGCGTGCTCGACCGGGCGAAGGACGCCGCCATGGTGGTCGTCGGCTCGCGTGGGCACGGCGGGTTCTACTCGCTGCTCGTCGGCTCGACCGCCGACCAGATCGTGCACCACGCGGTCTGCCCCGTCGTCGTGGTCCGCCCCCCGCAGGGCTGACCGTCGACCGGGCCCCCGGCCCGCTCGGAGGGGGTGACCGGCCATGATCCACGATCTGCAACCCCACCTGGTGGCGTTGGCGATCGGGCTCCTGATGGGGTTCGAACGCGAGCGTCACCACAAGGGTGGCGTGGGATCGGTCGGCCTGCGCACGACCGCGCTGGCGGCGCTGGCCGGGTCGCTGGCGGCGCGCCTGCACCCGGCCGCGCTGGCGGTCGTGCTCGGCATCCTGGGTGCGTACGCGCTGGCGGCGTTCTTGGCGTCCAGTGAGGAGGACCGCGGCCTCACGAGTGAGGTGGCGCTTCTCGTCGCCGGTCTGCTCGGTGCGGTGGCGCTGGACCACGCCGGCGTGGCGGTGGCCGTGGCCGTGCTCGTGGTCGTCGTGCTGAGCGAGAAGGAGCGTCTCCACCAGCTGGCCGGCATCATCACCGAGACCGAGCTGGGCGACGCGTTGAAGTTCTTCGTCGCCGCGTTCGTGGTGCTCCCGCTGCTGCCCACCGGTCGGTTCGGCCCCGGCGGCGCGGTGGAGCCGTCGAAGGTGTGGCGGCTGGTCGTGATGATCACCGCCATCGGCCTGGTCGGCTACGTGGCGGTGCGCATCCTCGGGCCGGGCCGAGGGCTGATGGTGGCGGGCGCCGCCGGCGGGTTCGTGTCGGCCGCCGCGACCACGGGTTCGATGGGACGCACCGCCCGATCGCCGGACCTGATGAAGCCGGCGTTGGCCGGCGCGCTGCTGGCCAGTGTGGCCACGCTGGTGCAGCTCGTCGTGGTGGTGGGCATCGCGGGCGGCGACCTGCTGGGCCGCGTCGTTCCCGCGGCAGCGGCCGGTTCGGTCGTGCTCGGGATCGAGGCCTGGTTGCTGGGGCGGGGAGAACACGCGGACCAGGTCGACGACGACGGCCCGCCCGGCAACCAGCGGGCGTTCGCGCTGAAGCCGGCGGTGCTCCTGGCCGCGCTGCTGACCGGGGTGCTCGTCGGGGTGGCGTGGCTGCGCGAGCACGTGGGCGCCGAGGCCGCGGTGGCCGGTGCCGCGCTGGCCGGCGCGGCCGACGTGCACTCGGCGGCCGCCGCCACCGCCTCGTTGGCGGCCGACGGCGCTCTGGCGACGAGCACCGCCGTGGCCGCCGTCGGCGCAGCGCTGGCCATGAACACGGTGACGAAGATCGTGGTGGCGTTCGTCAGCGGCGGCGCGACGTTCGGCCGTCGCTTCACGGTGCGGCTGGTGCTGCCCACCGCCGTGGTGGCGGCGGCGTTGGCGATCCCGGTGTGAGCGTCAGAACAGCTCGGCGGCGAGCAACGGGAAGGCCTCTTCGGTGAACGGGCTGACCTGGATGCGGTCGACGCCCGTTCCGGCCAGTGCCCGCATCGAGTCGGCCACCTTCGCCGCAGAGCCGAAGAACCCGCCCATGAAGCTGTCGCCGAGCAGCTTGGCGACGCCGGTGGTGCGGGCGTCGTCGCCGACGCTGCACAGGATGAAGACCCCGAGCGGCACCGTCTCGTTGACCGTGCGCACGCGGGCGACGAGGTCGAGCAGGTGCTGGCGCGGGATGTCGGCCAGCTTCGGCAGGTCGAGCGCGCCGTCGCGCGTGGCCGACGAGATGATCTTCAGCTCGACGCGGTCGACCAGCGGGGCCACCGTGCGGATGGTCTTGGGGCCGCCGAGGGAACCGACGAGCGGCGGCGGGCCTTGGGACGGCACCGGGCCGAGCGCCGAGACGTCGATGTCGTAGTGCGCGCCCTTGTGGACGCACGCCCGCTCGTGCAGCAGGGCGCGCACGATGGCCATGGCCTCGGCGTAGCGGTCGGCGCGCTCGGGTGCTTCGGGGTACGGGAGGCCGGCGCCGACGATCTCGTCGCGCGTCCATCCGGCGCCGAGGCCGGCCTCGAAGCGGCCACCCGACACGGCCTGCATCTGGAGCGACGCCTGGGCGAACTCGACGGGGGAGCGCATGAGGTTGTTGGCGAACGACGTCGTGAGCGTGGCGCGGCGCGTGGCCGCGGCCATGGTGGCGATGGTGACCCAGACATGGGGGTACGGCCGCACGCCGGTCGAGAAGTGGTCGGCGCAGCCGAGCACCGGCCAGCCCTCCTGCTCCCGCGTCGCGGCCCAGGTGGCCGGGTCGTGGTCGCAGCTCATGAAGTTGGCGACGAAGTCCATGGTCGGTGAGCTTCCCACCGCTCGGCGGGCCGTCCCAACCCCCGCTACGTAGGCCCTACGGACGCCCGGACGCCCGGGCCGGCGTCAGACTGAGGCATGGTCGAGCGGCGGTGGCACGAGCGGGATTTCATCGAGGAGGTGGCGGCCCGGCGCGGGTGCGAGGTGACCCGTCGCCGGGGGAGCGGCCCGTGGGACCTACGGGGGGCGACCCGGGGCACGGCGTGGACGTGTCGGCTCGAACCGCTGGGCGACGAGGTACCCCCGTCGGTGCGGTGGGAGTGCGCGGCGCTGAAGCTCGGCGCCACCCGCCGCCAGCCGATGAACCTGGTGATCGCCTGGACCGGTGGCCCCGACGACGGGTCGACCCCGTTGCAGCTCGGCCACTCGTCGGTGTCGAACGACTCGCTCTGCTCGGACATCGTGGCGGGCGTGGCCCTGGCGGGTGCCACGGCGCTGTTCCAACGGTGGCGCCGCAAGCAGGCCGAGGCCCGCCCGGCACCGGCACCTGCACCCGAGCCCGTCGGCCCGCTCGGCCCGGCGTGGCGGTTGATCGACAACACCGGCGTCGCCGACCCGTCGCTGCTGGCGTGGCTCGACGGCTGGCCGCCGGCGTGGTGCGGGCCCCACGACGTGCGCCCGGTCACCGGCTGCTCGGTCGTGCTGACCCAGCACGGGTTGCGCGTCGAGACCGAGGGGTGGTGGTCGAGCGCGCCCGCGCTCGACCGTCAGATCGATCTCGGGGTCGAGGTGGCCCGTCGGCTCGTGGCGGCGGGTGCCTGACCGGGTTGGGTCGTCGCCGACCACGGCCCGTACGCTGCGGGCCGAGGCGCGCCGGGGGGATGCGCCGCCAGGAGGAACGCCGTGCTCGATCCGTCCGCCTACCAGACGATCGCCATCACGAAGCACGCCGATGGCGTCGCCGTGGCCACGCTCAACCGGCCCGAGCGCCTCAACGCCGTCGACGGGCGGATGCACACCGAGCTGTCGACGTTGGCCACCGATGCCGACACCGACCCCGAGGTGCGCGTGCTCGTCATCACCGGTGCGGGCCGGGCGTTCTGTGCGGGTGGGGACTTCTCGGGCAACGGGCCCAGCTCGTCGAACCCGGCCATGTGGGTCGAGGCGCGGCGCATCGTCGACGCGCTCCTCGAGTGCTCGAAGCCGGTCGTGTCGGCGGTGAACGGGTACGCCATGGGCCTCGGTGCCACGGTGGCGCTGTTGTGCGACGTGGTCGTGGCCGCCCGCTCGGCGGTGTTCGCCGACACCCACGTGAACATGGGCGTCGGTGCGGGCGACGGTGGCCAGGTCATCTGGCCGTTGCTGATGGGTGTGAACAAGGCGAAGTACTACCTGATGACCGGTGACCACCTGAAGGCCGACGAGGCCGAGCGGCTCGGCCTGGTGTCGTTCCTGGCCGAGGACGGCCAGGCGCTCGAGCGTGCTCTCGAGGTGGCCCGCAAGCTGGCGGCCGGGCCGGCCGTGGCCATCCGGGCGTCGAAGGTGCCGATCAACCACTGGATCCGCGCCCAGGCCGCGCAGATCCTCCCGCTGTCGCTGGCCATGGAGGCCGAGTCGTTCCACACGGCCGACGCCACCGAGGCCGTGACGGCATTCCGGGAGAAGCGGGCCCCGCGCTTCGGCGCCACCTGACCGGTCGGCAAGATTCCTTCAAGCGTCCCCGACCGACGAAGGGCGGCGAGGTCCGGCCGCCACGGTGACGGCATGAGACGAGCGATGGCCGCCGCGGCGATGGTGCTGCTCAGCTCCTGCGCGTCGAGCGTGCTCGACAAGCCGGCCGCTCGCACCGTGGCGCCGTCGGCGCCGGGCGAGTTGGTGCCCGACGCGTGCCGCCTCATCGGGCGGCGGCAGCTCACCACCGTGCTCGGCGGCAACCCCGTGGGCGACGGCCAGGAGCTCGGCAAGGACGGCACCGTGTACGGCAAGACGTGCCTGTGGGGCGAACCGACCGGCCCGTCCGGTGCCATCGGCGTGCAGGTCGGCACGGCCGACGCCGACGGGCACGACATGGTGTTCAACCGCTCGGTGGCGCTGGAGCCGTCGCTCGTCATCTCGGCCGTGCCGGGCGGCATCGGCGCCATGCACGTGGCCGTCCTGCCGGTTGGGGGCATGAAAGGCGCGACGGTCTTCTTCCAGGTGAACGACATGTCGGTGATGGTGGCGGTGACGGGTCCGAACGGCTCGCTGGAAACCGCGGAGGCGCTGGCGGTGACGGTTCGAGAGTCGCTCACGGCCTGAGTGCGAAACGATCGGTGAACAGGGCGGCCCGGTGACCGGGACGTCCGCTGACGGTCGTAGCCTGGGGCCCATGCGATTCGGCAAGCCGACCACCATCCCCACCGCCGACGAGGCCCTCCCGGGCCGTACCGAGACCATGCCCGTGCCCTCGGCGCACTTCGTCAACGGCCACCCGCTCGTGGGCCCCTGGCCTGCGGGCTACCAGACCGCCGTGTTCGGCATGGGCTGCTTCTGGGGCGCAGAGCGCAAGTTCTGGCAGACCCCCGGGGTGTACACGACCGCCGTCGGCTACGCCGGCGGCCACACGCCGAACCCCACGTACGAGGAGACCTGCACGGGCCGCACCGGCCACACCGAGGTCGTCCTCATCGTGTTCGACCCGGCGCAGATCACGTACGAGCAGCTGCTCAAGGTGTTCTGGGAGAACCACGACCCGACCCAGGGCATGCGCCAGGGCAACGACGTCGGCACCGTGTACCGCAGCGCCATCTACACCACCGACGAGGCGCAGGTCGCGGCGGTGCTCGCCAGCCGCGACATGTTCCAGGCTCAGTTGAAGGCGAGCCGCTTCGGCGACATCACCACCGAGATCGCGCCGCTCGGCGTCTTCTACTACGCCGAGCCGTACCACCAGCAGTACCTGGGCAAGAACCCCAACGGCTACTGCGGCATGGGCGGCACCGGCGTGTCGTGCCCGATTGGCGTCATCAGTGCCAACTGAAACCGCTGGCTGACGGCGGCGCGGGCCCTGCCACCGGGCTTAGGCTCGGTCCGCAACCACCACCACGGTACGGAGAGGACAGACGCATGAGCGGATTCCTGGACAAGGCGAAGGAAGCGGCCGAGGGCCTGAAGGAGAAGGCCGAGGGCCTGGTCGACAAGGTCGAGGAGAAGATCCCCGACAGCGTGAAGGAGAAGGCCGGCGCCCTCAAGGACAAGGTCGAGGACCTCATCCCGGGCGACAAGGACGGCGACGGCCACTGAGCCTCGCCTCCTGCATCCGGTAGGCAGCACGACGACGGGCCCGCCCCTGGCAACGGGGGCGGGCCCGTGCGCGTCTGCCACGGGACGGCCCCAGCCGCCGGGCTCAGCGCTTCGGCTTGGACCGCGATGCGAGGTGGTGCCCGGCCAGGGCCGGTGGGGCGACGGCGAGCCAGGCGTCGAGCAGGAGCTCGCGGAACGCCTTGGTCGGTACGACCTTCAGCTGGACGAGCACGGCCGGGTAGTTGTCGAAGTGCGGGATCGTGAACACGCCCTTGGTGCCCCGGGCGAGCACGGCTTCCTTCTCGCCGAGATCCTCGACGCGCAGCCCCACGATGGTGCCGTCGGGGACGGGCTCGGTACCGAAGCGCTTGACGTCGGCCTTGCTGAACGGTCGCTCCCACAGGAACGTCTTGTCCCGCACCTGCCACGCCCGGTTCCCGAACGTCGTGCCCTCGACCACCTCGGGATGCTCGAGCGCCATCTGCGCCACGTCCTCGATGCGCACCATGCGCGTCGACGCTCCCTCCGGCCGTTGCCCCCACCCCTCCAGGCCACCTCGGGCGGATCGGGCGACAGAACAGGCGGTCAGGTCGCCCGTTCGGTCCCAAGCGGACACGAGGAGGGCGGGCGCCGGGCCCGGCGCAGCGCGCGGGTAGGGTCGGCGACGGGGTGTGCGAGGGGAGGGCCGCGTGGGCGACCGGTGGCAGATGTACGGGGGGCGGTCGTCGACCGTGGCCGCGGGGTGGACGTTCGGCGCCATCACGGGTCCGGCGCGGCTGTGGGGCGCCAACGGGATCGTGTACGGCCCCGGTGGCGAGCTGATGGTCACCCAGGTGTTCGGCTCGCAGGTGACGGCCATCCAGGTCGACTCGGGTACGCACCGCGTGTACGCACCGCTGGGCGGCGGTATCGCTGCACCCGACGACGGCGTGTTCGGGGCCGATGGCACGTTCTTCGCGACCGAGCCGATGAACGCCACGGTGTCGGCCCGCAACCCCGACGGCACCTACCGCACGTTGTCCGACGAGCTCCCCTCGATCAACGGCATCACGATGGACCGCACGCGCACGCGACTGTTCGCCGACGAGTTCCGGCCGGGTGGGCGCCTGTGGGAGCTCGACCCGTCGGGCGAGCGGCCGCCGCGCCTGCTGCTCGACGATCTCGTCACGCCGAACGCGTTGGCCGTGGGGCCCGACGGTGCGCTGTGGTTCCCACAGGTGGTGGCGGGCGAGATCTGGCGCTATGACCTCGACGACGGCTCGGCCCGCATGGTGTTCGACGGGCTGGCGTCGCCGTGCGCGGTGAAGTTCGACTCGCTCGGCCGCCTGCTCACGCCCGAGTCGGCCTCGGGCGCCGTGACTCGCATCGACCTCGCCACGGGGGCGCGCGAGACCGTGGCGCAGGTGCACCGCGGCATCGACAACATCGCGCTGTCGCCCGACGACCGGCTGTTCATCTCGCACTTCGTCGACGGCCGCGTGTCGGAAGGTGCCGAGCGCGTCCTGTCGCCCAGCGGGCTGCTCGGCCCGTACGGCCTGGCGGTGCTGCCGGACGGTCGCGTCGTGGCGGCCGACGGGCTGTCGCTCGCGGTGATCGGGCGCGACGGCGCAGTCGAGCGCACGCACACGCTGCTGGCCGACCTTCCGACGCTGGCCGTCGGCGCCGGCGTGCTCGACGGCGACCCGGTGGTGGCCGGGATGCGCGGCCAGCTGTTCCGGTGCCGGCCCGGCGAGCGCGCCGAGCCGTTCGTCGGCCACCTCGACGACCCGACGTGCCTGGCCGACGCCGGCGACGGGGGTCTGCTGCTCGTGGAACGCGGCGCCGGCCGCGTCGTGCGCGTCGACGGCACCGGCGTCACCGGCGACGTGGCCGTCGGGTTGCACCGCCCGTTCGCGGCGTGCCGAGCGCCCGACGGCACCGTGTGGGCCGCGTGCGCCGATGCCGTGGTCGGCGTGCGCGACGGCGCGGTCGTTCGCACGTTCGCCGACCTCGGCGGCGCGCTGGGGTTGGCCGCCGGGGCCGACGGCGCGCTGGTGGTGGCGCACACGCCGAGCGATCGCGTCGTACGCGTCGACTTGGCGAGCGGACGGGTCGACACCCTGGTGCGCGACGCCGCCATCGGCTCGCCGGTCGGCGGCGCCGACCTGCCCCACGGTGCGGCGCCGGTGGTGGCCGACGGCGACGGGTACCTCGTCGGTTGTGCGGGCGACGGCTCGCTGCGCCGCCTGGCCCGGCAGGGCTGAGTCGAGATGCCCGAGCTGCTGCCCCCCGAGCTGGTCGCCCTCCGCGACCGCACCGACGACCTGGCTCGCACGGTGTTGGTGCCGCTGCGAAACGACGACGCACTCACCGCCCGCCAGCGCGCCGACCGGGTACGCGACGCCTCGAAGGCCGCGGGCCTGTACGGCCTCACGCAGCCCGCCGCCGACGGGACGCGGGCTTCGACGCTCTCGATCACCGTGGCCCGCGACACGCTCGGCCAGCACGGCGTCGGCCACCTCGCCGGGCTGTTCGGCCCGGGCGCCGGCGCTTTGGCGGGCGTGGGCGAGCCGCTGCGCAGCGAGTACCTGGTGCCGATGCTGGCAGGCGACAAGCGTGGCGGCTTCGCGTTCACCGAGCCGGCCGACGCGGCCCGCGCCACGTGGGCCCGGCGCGACGGCGACGAGCTGGTGATCAACGGCCGCAAGTCGTACGTGACCGGTGGCGCCGACTGCGACTTCGTGACGGCGCTCGTCGACGTGGAGGGCACCGGGCCGGCTATGGTCGTCGTCGACACCGACGCGCCGGGCGTCACGCTCACGCGCCGCTTCGGGTCGCTCGACGGCAGCCACCACGCCGCCTTCGCGTTCGACGACGTCCGCGTGCCCGCCGCATGCATCGCGGGCCGCCCCGGCGAGGGCATGAACCGGGCGATGGCGGCCATCAGTGCGGTGCGCCTCGCCATCGCGGCCGATTGCGTCGGGCTGATGGCGTACGTGCTCGGCCTGGCCGAGGACGCGCTGCGCGCGCCGCGGCGCAGCGGCACGCCGCTGGCAGCCAGCGAGCGCGCCCGCCTGCGGTTCGGCGAGGCGCGCATCGCGGCGTACGCGGCGCGCAGCACCGTGTACCGCACGGCCCGGCTCGTCGACTCGGGCGAGAACGCCGTGAACGAGTGCATCGCGGCGAAGGCGTTCGCCACCGAGACGGTGAGCGCCATCGTCGACTCGGCCATCCAGCTCGTGGGCGGCGAGGCGGTGATCGAGGGCCACCCACTCGAGGCGGCCTATCGGCGCGTGCGCGTGCTGCGCCTCGCCGAGGGCGAGACCGACACGCTGCGCGTGAACGTGGCCCGCGGCCGCCTCGACCTCGGTCACGGGCGGATCTGACCGGCGCGCGAACGCGCGAAGATGGCATCGGGCATTCGGGGGTTGGCGGTTCGCTGCGCCCCCGACGACGACAGGAGGCGCATCATGCGCATCGGCATCATGGGCGACCCGTGGGCGGGAACCTGGGACGACATGCAGGACGAGGTGCGCTGGGCCGGGGCCAGCGGTGCCCACACGTACTGGCTGGCCCAGGTGTGGCGCTACGACTCCTTCACCGTGATCCCCACCTTGGCCGCGCTGGCGCCCGGCATGCAGTTCGCCACTGGGGTGGCGGCCACGTTCCACCGCCACCCGATGACGATGGCCTCGCAGGCGCTCACCACGAACCTGCTGACCGGCGGCCGCTTCACGCTCGGCCTCGGTCTCATGCACAAGCCGGCCATCGAGGGGATGTTCGGCATCGCGTTCGCCAAGCCCGTGAAGCACATGAGCGAGTACCTCGACATCGTGCTGCCGCTCCTGGCCGGGCAGCCGGCCAGCGCCGCCGGCGAGTTCTGGACGTACCACGGCCCGGTCGACGTGCCGGGCGCGCCGCCGTGCGACGTGCTGCTCGCCGCGCTCGGCACGCAGATGCTCGGGGTGTGCGGGCGCCGCACGGCCGGCACCATCACGTGGATGACGGGCCCGACGACGCTGCACGAGCACGTGGTGCCCACGCTCCACTCCGCGGCCGAGGCGGCCGGTCGTCCCGAACCGCGAGTGGTCGGTCTGGTGGCGGTGCACATCACCGACGACGTCGCCGGTGCGCGCGCCGCGGCGTCGGCGAACCTGGGCATGTACGGCCAGTTGCCGTCCTACCGGGCGATGCTCGACCGCGAAGGCCTGGCCGACGCCGGCGACTTCGTGCTCGTCGGCGGCGAGGACCAGGTACGCGCCGGCCTCGAGGCATACCGCGCCGCGGGCGTCACCGATCTCGGCATCGCCATCGCCGCCGGCCCGGTCGACCGCGGCCGGACGCGTGCGTTCGTCGCCGGGTTCCTGGCGGCGGGCTGAGCAGAGGCGCCGCCGTCAGCTCGACTCGGGCGGCGGCTGCCAGCCGAGGTCGTCGTGCCCCGGCACCGTGAACGGCACGCCGATCGCCTCGGCGCGCCGGCGCACGGTGGCCGCCGTGTTCAGGAAGCGCTGGTGCGAGACGCACTGCGCGCCGTAGGCCCGGATGCGGTAGCCACCCGTCGTCGTGACGTACAGCTCGTAGGTCGAGTTGCCCCTCCCGCGCGGGACCCACGTGAAGTGGATGCCTCGGATCTTTGCCCAGGGCAGCCGGTGCGTCGCGAAGACGTTGCGGATCACGAGCACGTCGTCGTCCTCGAAGCAGGCGACACGCCAGAGCCCGCGGGTGACGACGCCCACGGTGACGAACGCCGCGGCCATCACGGGCACGAGGACGTACCAGGGGTCGAAGCGCCAGTCCGAGCTCACGCCGACCACGACGACCAGTCCGATGGACCAGAACGGCCCGGCCACGATGGCGTAGTACGGATGGAGCCTGAGGTCGATCGTGCCGTCCTCCCGCTGCGTGTACCTCGACGCCGGTCGCATCGTGAACCTCCGTCAGCGTACGACGGCGGCGCGGCCGGCGCGGTTCGGTATGCGACGGGACCGTACCGTGGTGGCTCGTCGTCGCGGGCGACCCGGCGGGCGGCGGCGACTCTGTGCCAGCATCGGTGCATGGCCGACGACCCCGACCAGCATCCCCAGTACGGCCTGTTCGTGCCTGCCGCGGCCACGTTCGCCGTCGAGCGCCAGGCGCTCGGCGAAGGGGTCACGCAGGGTCGACCGGCGGCGGTGGTCGACGGTGCGGGCCTCCTACCCGTCGGTGCGCTGAGCCTGCTCGTCGACCATGCGGTGGGCACCGTCATCGTGCCCCGGCTGGACGACGACCTGCGCATGGTGACGAGCCACCTGCACCTCGAGGTGGTGCGCCCGCCGACGTCGGCGGTCGTGCGCGGCCTCGGCGAGGTGATCCACATGGATCGAACGTCGGCCCTCGTGCGGGCCACGATCACCGAGGCCGACGGTGCGCTGGTGGCGCTGGCGACGTCCCGGTTCGCGCTGTTCCCGTCGGCCATGGCGCAGGGTGGCATGGTGGGTGACCCGGCCGCCGCAATCGAGGGGCCGCCGCCTCACGCTCACGCCCTCACCGACGGCCAGCCCATCCACGAGCTGCTCGGCACCGAGGTGCTCGAGGTGGGCGAGCGCGGTCTGCGCCTGCGGGTGGTGGCCTCGCCGTCGTTGGCCAACGAGCGCGCCGGCCTGCACGGCGGTGTGGGCGCGCTCATCGGCGAGCGCGCCGGCGACCTGGCGTTGCGGGCCTCCAGGCCCGAGGGCGAGCCGATGCGGCCGGTCGAGCTGCGCGTCGTGTTCCTGCGGCCGGTGCCCGCCGTGGGCGAGACACTCGAGTGCCGCGCCGAGGTGGTGCACCTCGGCCGATCGGTGGCCGTGACGCGTTCGATCCTGTTCACGGCCGACGGCCGTCTGGCGGTGACCGTCGACGCCGCGTATGCCGCTGCCGCCGGCTGAACCGAGGGCCTACACGTAGACGGGCTGCGCCACCTGCTCGCCCACGCCGAACACGCGGCGGTAGCGGGCGACCTGGTCGGGCGGGCCCATGGCCTTGTTCGGGTTGTCCGACAGCTTCACGGTGGGTCGGCCGTTGGCCGACACGGCTTTGCACACCAGGCTGAACGGCGAGAGGCGATCGTCGGACACGAACCCTCGGAAGTCGTTGGTGAGCATGGTGCCCCAGCCGAACGACACGCGCGTGCGGCCGGCGAAGTGCACGTGGAGCCGCTCGATCTCGTCGACGTCGAGGCCGTCGGAGAAGATCACCAGCTTGCGGCGCGGGTCTTCGCCGTGGTCCTCCCACCAGCGCAGCGCCAGCTCGGTGGCGCGCACCGGGTCGCCCGAGTCGATGCGGATGCCCGTCCATGTGGCCAGCCAGTCGGGCGCGCCGCGCAGGAACGCTTCGGTGCCGAACGTGTCGGGCAGGATGACGCGCAGGTTGCCGTCGTGCTCCGCGTGCCAGTCGGCCAGCACGCGGTAGGGCGACTGGCGCAGCTCGGCGTCGTCGTTGGCCAGCGCGGCGTGGACCATGGGCAGCTCGTGGGCGTTGGTGCCGATGGCCTCCACGTCGTGACGCATGGCGATGAGGCAGTTCGAGGTGCCGATGAACCGGCGCCCCAGGCCCTCCACGAGGGCCTGCACGCACCAGTCCTGCCACAGGAACGAATGGCGTCGGCGCGTGCCGAAGTCGGCGAGGCGCAGGTCGTCGAGGCCGCGCAGCCGCTCGAGCTTCTCCCACACCCGCGCCATGGCTCGGGCGTACAGGACCTGCAGCTCGAACCGGCCCATGCCCTTGAGCACGGCGCGGCTGCGCAGCTCCATCAGGATGGCGAGGGCCGGAACCTCCCACAGCATCACCTCGGGCCACGGGCCCTCGAACGTCAGCTCGAACTGCCCGTCGCGCACGTCGAGCTGGTACGGCGGCAGGCGCACGCCGTCGAGCCACTCCATGAACTCGCTCGAGAACATCTGGCGCTTGCCGTAGAACGTGTTGCCGCGCAGCCACGTCGACTCGCCGCGCGACAGGCGCAGCGAGCGGGCGTGGTCGAGCTGCTCGCGCAGCTCGCCTTCGTCGACGAGGTCGGCCAGGCGCACGTCGGTCGTGCGGTTGACGAGCTTGAACACCACCGTGACCTCGGGCCGGTTGCGCAGCACCGACTGGCACATGAGCAGCTTGTAGAAGTCGGTGTCGATGAGCGACCGGACGATCGGGTCGATCTTCCAGTTGTGGTTGTGGACGCGCGAGGCGATGTCGACCACGTCAGGCCCCCCGTACGGCTCCGGTCACGGCGGCGACACTAGCGGCGCGCCCTCCGGCGCCGTCGATCGCGTTCGGCCGCGCCGGACGGCTCAGCCGCGGTGGTGCGTGCCGAGCGCCGATCCCCACACGTGCACGACGGGCATCGCCGGACGGGCCGGTTCGGGCGGGAGCTGGTCGCCGAAGATCTCGGCCAGGAGGCCGTGCACGACGGGGTGCAGGCGCTCCTCGGTGAAGCGTTCGCTCGCCTCCTGGGTCTCCCACACGTCGAGGTAGCGCAGACCGCCCTCGGGCCGCTCGATGGCCAGGTGCACGATGAGGCCGTCCGGTGGCGTGGGGCCGAGCCCATCGGTGATGCGCCGGTAGAACGCGGCGTCGATCGGGACGTCCTGCGTGAAGGCATACATCGGGTCCTCCTGCATCCATCCGAAGCATGTTCGGATGGATGTAGCATCGTGGCCA
>JANPGL010000339.1:0-10727 GCA_031423915.1 Actinomycetes bacterium
GGCGGGAGGATGTCGCCCAGGATCGAGAACGACAGCGCCTGGATGGCCCCGCCGCCGAGGCCCTGCACGGCCCGGAACGCGATGAGCTGGCCCATGCTCTGGGCGATGCCGCACAACGCCGATCCGACGAGGAAGAGCAACATCGTGAGCTGGAACACCGGGCGGCGACCGAACAGGTCCGACAGCTTGCCGAGCAGCGGGGCGGCGATGGTCGACGTGACGATGTACGCCGTGCCGACCCAGGCGAAGCTCTCGAACGCGTTGAACTCGCCGGCGATGGTGGGGAGCGCGGTCGACACGATGGTGGTGTCGAGCGTCGACAGGAACACGGCCACGATCAGCGACCCGAGCACGGTGACGAGCTGGCGCTGGGTGAACCCCGGCACGCTCGACATCCGCACCGCGGTCCCATCACCGTTCGGCTCGGACACGTCTCCCCCATTCCGGCCGCTCGGACCGCGGGTCGGTCGCCGCCGCGGCGATCGTTGTCCCGTGCAAGCACACTAGCGAACGAAGCGGACGCCACCCACGAGCGGGCCGTGACGGCCGGTACCCTGGGCCCGTGCCCACCCTCGACACCCTGCGCCGCGCCCCCAAGGTCCTGCTGCACGACCATCTCGACGGCGGCGTGCGGCCCGCCACGGTCATCGAGCTGGCGGCCGAGCACGGCTACGCGGGCCTGCCCACCACCGACGTCGATGCCCTCGCCGCGTGGTTCCATCGGGGCGCCAAGCGCAACGACCTGGTCCTCTACCTCGAGACGTTCGCCCACACCGTGGGCGTCATGCAGCACCGTGACGCCATCGAGCGGGTGGCCGAGGAGTGCGCCCGCGACCTGGCGAACGACGGTGTGGTCTACGCGGAGGTCCGCTACGCCCCCGAACTCCACGTCGAGGCGGGCCTCACGCTCGACGAGGTCGTCGACGCGGTCACGACCGGCTTCGAGCGCGGCACGGCCGGCACGAACCTGCGGCTGTACTCGATCCTGTCGGCCATGCGCACCGCGGCCCGCTCCACCGAGATCGCCGAGGTGGCCGTGCGCCACCGCGACCGCGGCGTGGTCGGCTTCGACATCGCCGGCGCCGAGGCGGGCCACCCGCCCACGCGCCACCTCGACGCGTTCCAGTACGTGAAGCAGCAGAACTTCCACGCCACCATCCACGCCGGCGAGGCGTTCGGCCTGCCGTCCATCTGGGAGGCGCTGCAGTGGTGCGGTGCCGAGCGCCTGGGCCACGGGGTACGCATCGTCGACGACATCACGGAGGTCGGCGGCACGTACGTGCTCGGCCGGCTCGCCGCCTACGTGCGCGACCGCCGGATCCCGCTCGAGCTGTGCCCCACCTCGAACGTGAACACCGGCGTGTCGGGTTCCATCGCCGAGCACCCCATCGGCCTTCTCAAGCGCCTGCGCTTTCGCGTCACGGTGAACACCGACAACCGGCTCATGAGCGACACGTCGATGACCAACGAGTTCGTGCAGCTCCACCAGGCGTTCGGCTGGGGCCTGAGCGACTTCGAGTGGCTCACGGTCAACGCCATGAAGTCGGCGTTCGCATCCTTCGACGAGCGGCTGCGCATCATCAACGAACGCGTGAAGCCCGTGTACGCCGCGCTGCGCGACGCCGACATCGGCGTGAGCCTCAGCGCTTAGACCCGATGACCGAGAGGACGCCATGACCACGCTCGAGGACCGACCCAACACCGCGCTGCTCGTCGTCGACGTCCAGTGCGGCGTCGTCGAGGGAGCCCACGACCGCGACGCGGTCGTGGCCAACATCGGCGCCCTCGTCGACAAGGCGCGCCACGAGGACGTGGCCGTGATCTGGGTCCAGCACGCCGACGACCAGCTGACCGAAGACAGCGACGCGTGGCGCATCGTCGACGAGCTGGCACCGGCCGAGGGCGAGCCGCTCGTGCACAAGCACTACGGCGACTCGTTCGAGGCGACCTCGCTCGAGGCGGTCCTGTCGGGCCTCGGCGTCGGCCGCCTCGTCGTCGCCGGCGCCCAGACCGACGCCTGCATCCGCTCGACGCTGCACGGGGCGTTCGCCCGCGGGTACGACGCCACCCTGGTCGGCGACGCCCACACGACCGAGGACCAGACGGCGTGGGGTGCGCCGCCGCCGGCCCAGGTCATCGCCCACACGAACCTGTACTGGACGTACCAGACCGCGCCGGGGCGGACCGCCGGAACGGTCGCCACCGCCGACGTCGACTTCGGCCCGACGCCCTGATCCGCAGGCGCTAGGGCGCGCCGATCCCGGCCATCGTGGCCCCCGCCAACCGCACGAGGTCTGCGGGCGCCACGCCCACCTGGAGCCCCCGCCGGCCGGCACTCACGAAGATGCGTTCGAACGACGAGGCCGAGGCATCGAGCACCGTCGGCAGCCGCTTGCGCTGGCCGAGCGGGCTGATGCCGCCGACCACGTAGCCCGTGAGGCGCTCGGCCACGTCGACGGCCGCCATCTCCGCCCGTTTGGCGCCCACGGCGGCGGCGAGCGCCTTCAACGACAGCGAACCGGCCACCGGTACGACGCCTACCACCGGCCGACCGTCGGCCACCGCCACGAGGGTCTTGAACACGCACGCCTCCTCGTGACCGATGGCGGCGGCCACCAGACGGCCGTAGTTCGGCTCGTCGGGGTCGACGTCGTACGGGTGCAGCGAGTGGACCACCCCGGCACGCTCGAGCGCCAGGATCGCCGGGGTGCCCCCCTTGTTCGTGCCCTTCGCCACCGCTGCATCCTGCCAGGACGGCCTGCGATGATGCAGCCGTGCAGATCATGGTGATCGATCATCCCCTGGCGGCCGAGCGCCTGGCCATCCTCCGCAACGCCGCCACCCCCAACCACGAGTTCCGTGAAGCGCTCGACGGCCTCGGCGGCATGCTCGTGTACGAGGCGACCCGCCAGCTGCCAACGGTCGATGGCACCGTCACGACCCCGCTCGGGCCGGCACCGTCCCGCTCGCTCGAGCGCATCCCGATGCTCGTGCCCATCCTGCGCGCCGGCGTGGGCCTCGTGCAGCCCGCCCTGCGCCTCATCCCCCGGGCCGAGGTCGGCTTCGTCGGCCTCGCCCGCGACGAGGAGACGCACACGCCGACGCCGTACCTGGCCAAGCTGCCGGCCCGGCTCGACGGCCGCCCCATCCTCGTGCTCGACCCCATGCTGGCCACGGGCGGATCGCTCGAGTTCGCCTGCCGGCTCCTGATCGAGCGCGGCGCCGAGCCGCCGTTCACGGTCGTGTGCGTGCTGGCGGCTCCCGAGGGCATCGAGCACATGCGCCGCAGCGGCATCGACATCAACCTGGTGACCGCGGCGATCGACAGCCACTTGAACGAGCAGGCGTTCATCGTGCCCGGCCTGGGCGACGCGGGCGACCGTCAGTTCGGGCTCTGGTGAGCCGCGGGCGGAACGCTCGCCCCGCGCCGTCGCAGGCGTGAGCCGCAGGCCCGGTGGACGACGACGCCGAGGCCGATCACCAGGAGCACGTCGCCCACGCTGTACACGTTCGACAGCGGCCACGAGGCGGGGATGGCGAACGCATCGCCGAGCCACCACAGGTGCGCGCCCGGCGTGGCCTGCGAGTTGGCGAACCCGTCGGCGACGACGAGCCCGGCGCGGCGCGCCGCCGACGGCGTGGCGGGCATGACGCCGTCGTTGGCCGCGATGGCCGCCAGGTTCAGCGCGCCACCGAGGGCGACGATCCACAAGCCGCGGATGCGCAGGTTGGCCACCACGAACCAGGCCGCCAGCGCATATGACGCCAGGTGCAGCCCCGACGCCACCGCGTGGGGCAGGGCGCGTTCGAGGACCTTGAGGACGACGACCTGCAGCATGATGGCCGCCAGGGCGGCCCACACGGCGCCGGCGCGCAGATCGCCGAGCCTGCTCAGTCGTCCACCGAACAGCGGGACCGAGGCCAGCATGACGAGCACGGCGACGGGCAGGATCACGAGGACACCTCCGACTTCCCGGCGCCCGCCGGTTGCGCCTGCCGGGCGGCGATCAGACGGTCGACATCGCACGCCGGGCCGGGCCGGGCGATGTGGAAGCCCTGGGCGAGCTGGCAGCCGAGCGAGCGCAACCGGTCGAGGGTGGCCTCGTCCTCGACGCCTTCGGCCACGGTCCCGAGCCCGAGGTTGGCGGCAAGGTCGATGATGCACCGCACGATCACCAGGTCGCCGCGATTGGACAGCACGCCGCGCACGAACGACCGGTCGATCTTGATGCGGTCGATGGGCAGGTTGCGCAGATGGGCGAGCGAGCTGTAGCCGGTGCCGAAGTCGTCGACCGACACGGACACGCCGAGACGCTTCAGTTCGCCGAGCACCGTCTCGGTGCGCACCGGGTCGTTGGTCACCGTGTTCTCGGTGATCTCCAGCTCGAGCACGGAGGCCGGCAGCGACCACTCGTCGAGCACTTCCTGGACGAGCCGGGGGAAGCGGAACTGGAGAAGGTTCCGGGCCGAGGTGTTGACGGCGACCCGCAGGTCGAGGCCGTCGGCCCGCCACCGCGCCGCCTGCGCGGCGGCGAGGCGCAGCACGCGCTCGGTGAGCTCGTCCACCAACTCGGTCTGTTCGATCGCGGGCACGAACTGGTCGGGCAGCAGGAGGCCGCGCGTCGGGTGCTGCCACCTCACGAGCGACTCGACACCGCACACGCGGCCGGTGGCGAGCTCGATCTCCGGTTGGTACACGAGCAGAAGCTCGTCGTCGGCCAACGCCCGGCGGAACTCGCCGATCAAACCCATCCGCGTCGGGCCGTGGCGGTCGCGCGAGTCGTCGTAGGTCTGGATGCCGAGGCGGGCGCTCTTGGCCCGATACATCGCGGCGTCGGCGTGCTCCAGCAGCGTGCCCAGGTCCTCGCCGTGGAACGGGAACAGCGCGAGACCGACGCTGCCGTCGACGGCGACGGGCACGCCGTCGACGTCGAGCGGTTCGCGCAGGCTGTGGAGCAGTGCCCGAGCCACGCGCTCGGCCGACTCCGGGTCGATGTCGCCGCCGAGGAGGACGGCGAACTCGTCGCCGCCGAGGCGGGCCACGAGATCGGTCGACCGCCGGTGCTTCAGCAGTCGGACGGCCACCTCGCGCAGCGTCAGGTCGCCGACCGAGTGCCCGAGTCGGTCGTTGATCTCCTTGAACCCGTCGAGGTCGATCAGGAGCACGGCCGGGGTGCGACCGCGCGCCCGGGCGACGTCGAGGGTCAGCCCCGCTTGCTCGACGAAGAACCGCCGGTTGGGCAGGCCCGTGAGCAGATCGTGGGTCGCCTCGTGGCGATGGGTCAGACCCACCTTCGAGCTCTGGTACACCCCGACGACGACACCGAGCAGCAGGGGCAGCAGGACGAAGCTGCGCACACCGACGCCGGTGAGCACCGGCGCCAAGGCGAGCAGCAGCACGTCCATCACGCCGTCGGCCCTCAGGGTGTCGCGCACGACGACCCACATGGCGATCTGCTGGCTGAGAGAGAACACGACGGCGGTGAGGATGCCGTTCACGAGTACGGCCACGAAGCCGGCGCCGGTGGCGGCCAGGAGCCAGCGGATCCCCGGACCCGACGGCGACCACAGGTCGCCCGACGCGCCGCTGGCCATCATGAGCGCGTACCCGGCGGCGAGCGACAGCGCGATCTGCGCGGTGTTGAAGGCGACCCGACGCAGCGGCTTGCGGTGAGCCAGTTCGACGGCGCTCGACACCACCGCCACCGTCAGCAGGGCCGAGCCCGGCGGCGCGATGAACACGAGGCCGAGGCTGAACGTCCACGAGGCGGTGATCTCGAGGTCCTCACGACCCGTGAGCCACTTCAGCGGGCGGGCCTCACCGAACACCATCAGGGCCGTGAAGAGGGCGAACACCCACGGACGAGGGCCCAAGGGCCGATCGGACGAGATCTCGCCGGCATGCGATAGCAGCACCGCGCCGCCGGCAGCGGTGACCAGGGCGACGTACGCGCCCACAGCTCGGTTGCGGATCTCGGGCACGGTCGTGCAACTCCAGGAGTGGACTACGTGTGAAAGACAGATCGGCCGGTCGAATCCCGTTTGGAGGGATCCGACCGGCCGATCGGGGACACCAGGGGTGTCGGTAGGGTGGTGTGTGGCCGCGTGAGCGGGATCACCACTTCCAGGGGGCGCTGAGGGCGACCACCGAGGCGCCGATCGTGGCGGCGGCAACTGCGGCACGGAAAATACGAGCCTTCATCATGTACACCCCCTCACCACTTCTTCGGGGCCCCGAGGGCCACGGCGGTAAGGGCAAGGCCGAGGACGGTGGCAACCCGCCCGTTCGACCACTGCCGGAGCTTCGTCATCAAGCTTCTCCTTGTCGCCTGGCGACGGCCGTCCGTCGCACACCCTTCCGATCGGCGGCGCCCGACCGCTCGGGAACAAGGGGCAGGCAAGGGCTCCGCAAGGGTCCGTCTGTCCCTCTGGCCGGGGTCAACGCATCCTCCGGACGGGTTCAGCCCGGGCGTGCCGGCGCGGCTAGAGGCCGGCGAGGCGGGGCGACCAGCGCACGCCGAGCTGCTCCACGAGGGCCTCGACACCCTCGGCGGCGCACGGGCGGGCCACCTGGTAGCCCTGAGCGGCCTGGCACCCCATCGACCGCAGCAGATCGAGCGTGGCGGCGTCCTCGACGCCCTCGACGACGGTGCCGAGGCCGAGCGAGGTGGCCAGATCGATGATGCAGCGCACGATGGCCCGGTCGGCGTGGCTGTCCACCATGTTGTGGACGAACGACCGGTCGATCTTCACGCGGTCCACGGGCAGCGTTCGCAGGTGGGCGAGCGAGCTGTACCCGGTCCCGAAGTCGTCGACCGACAGGCGGACGCCCAGTTGCTTCAAGCGCCCGAGGACCACCTCGGCGCGCACGGGGTCGTTCGTGACCGTGTTCTCGGTGATCTCGAGCTCGAGCCGCTCCGCCGGCAGGCTGTGGGTCGCCAGGATGTGGGCGACCACCTCGGGGAACTTCAGCTGCGCCAGGTTGCGGATCGAGGTGTTGACCGCCACCGGCACGTCGATGCCGCGGTCGCGCCAGTCGGCCGCCTGCCGCACGGCCAGCTGCAGCACGTGCTTGGTCACCTCGTCGATCAGCTCGGTCTGCTCGGCCGCCGGCATGAACTGGTCGGGCAGCAGGATCCCGCGCTGGGGGTGCCGCCAGCGCACGAGCGCCTCGACGCCGCTGACCGCGCCCGTGCCGAGGTCGATCTTGGGCTGGTACACGACGAACAGCTCGTCACGTTCCAGCGCCTTGCGCAGATCGCTGAGCAGTCCGAGCCTGGTCGGGCCGTTGCGGTCGCGCGTGTCGTCGTAGGTCTGCAGCCCCCGCTTGGCCAGCTTGGCCTGGTACATGGCGGAGTCGGCGTGGGCCAGCAGCGTGTCGATGTCCTCGCCGTGGTCGGGATAGATCGACAGGCCCACGCTGCCGTCGACGGCCAACGGCACGCCCCCGACATCGAGGGGGCGGCGCAGGTCGGTGAGGAGAGCGCCCGCCAGCCGCTCTGCGGCATCGGCCCCGACACCGCCGATGAGCACGGCGAACTCGTCGCCCCCGATGCGCGCCACGAAGTCGGCCGGGCTGCGTTGACCGAGCAACCGGAGCGCCACCTCGCGCAACGCCAGGTCGCCCACGGCGTGTCCGAGACGGTCGTTGATCTCCTTGAAGTCGTTGAGATCGAGGAGCAGCACCGCCATGTGCCGGTTGCGCCGGTCGGCCGCCTCGATGGCCCGGCGCGACTGCTCGAGGAACAGTCGACGGTTCGGGAGTCCGGTCAGGAGGTCGTGCATCGCCTCGTAGCGATGGGTGACGCCGACCTGGGCGCTCCGGTACACACCGACGATCACGACGAGCACGAGCGGGGTGAGCAGGGTGCCGCGCACGGCCACGAAGGTGAACAGGGGCGCCATGCCGAACATCAGGAGGTCCATGGCCAGCGCCAGGCTCGGCGCATCGCGCAGCGCAGCGACCACGGACACCTGTTGGGCGAGAGCGACGACCACGAACGTGAGGATCGAGCTCGTGAACAGCGCCGCCAGTCCTGCGGCGCACGCGCCCAGGATCCATCGACCCTCGAGCACCCACGCTCCGTCGGGCGTCGTGGTGGTGAAGATGGTGCGTCCGTGCGCCACGAGGTGCATCGCGCCGGACGCGGCCAGGATGGAGATCATCTGCATCGCCACGTTGAAGGCGATGCGCTCGGGCTGCTTGCGACCGAGCACCTCCGCCAACGTCGCTGCCGCCGCGATGGCGATCACGACCGACGACAGCGGGGCGATGAGCATCATCGCCAGCATGAACACCGAAGAGGTCACGATCTCGGCGCCGTCGGAACCGGTGATCCACCGGAGCGGACGCAGTTCGGCGACCACGGTCAGCGAGAACAGCAGCACGAACAGGCCCGGACGCGGGCCGAGCTGGTGGTGCGCTGGGCGGGCGAGGAACGCCCACCCCAATGCGAGCGCCGCCACGGCGAGCACGGACCAGAGGTACGTCCGCATCAAGAGAGTGGCCCCGCGACGAACCGAAACGGGGGTGGAGCTGCTCATCCGACCTCGGCCCGCTCCATGTGGACTCCCCGTACGTTGCACTTCTCTTGGCTAAAACCAAACGCTATCGCACTAGCGCAGCCTGTGGTGATGTGGATGCGGAAAGCGATGCGACCTACGGAGCGTGACCGGTCGGGGAGGCCGGTCTCACGCGTGTCGAGGCCCTAACGGGCCAGCCCGAAGGGACTCAGCGCCACTTGACCCAGCGGATGATGAACATGGCCGACCGGCCGAGGCCGCGGGCGTGGGAGAGGAGCTGAAGCTTGTCCATGAGAGTGCCTCCGGATCTGGGTCCCCGGTGGGGACGGCAATCCATCGACCCACGGCGACCACCGCTCAAGACCTGGTCAGGAGATCGGGCAGGCCTTGCCGACTTCTTGACGATTCGGCGGACGTCGCCTCAAGACGGCGTCAAGAAGCGTCGTGCTCGAGCCGGTTCGCCAGCTCGTCGAGCAGCGGGCCCGGGTCGGACCCGACGGCCTCGCCGTACAGCTTGACCTTCGGCTCCGTGCCGCTCGGGCGCACCTGCAGCCGGGTGTCGCCATCGAGGAACAGCCGCACCAGACCCGGCACAGGGGTGACGACCTGGCGCACCGCCACACCCTTCAACGCGGTGGGCGGATCGGCCTCGAGGGCCGCCACCGCAGCGGCGGCCGCCGCCGGCTCCAGCCGCAGGGAGCGCTCGACGGTCACGTACCGGCCGAACCGCTCGGCGAGACCGTCGAGGCGACCCTGCAGCGAGACGCCCTCGGCGCGGGCCAGCGCGGCCAGCTCGGCGAACAGCACCGCGGCGGTGATCCCGTCCTTGTCACGAGGCAGGGTCGTGACCAGGTAGCCCAGCGCCTGCTCGTAGCCGAACACGAAGCGCAGTTCGGGATGATCGCGCATGGCCTGGGCGATCCACTTGAAGCCCGTAGGTGTCTCGAGGTGGTGCACGCCGTACGCGGCCGCCATGCGAGCGAGCAGGGACGACGAGACGAGGGTGGTCACCACGAGCCGATCGTCGCCGGCGCCGTGGCGCAGGATGTGGTCGGCCAGCAGCCAGCCCACCTCGTCGCCCTTCAACGGGCGCCACCCACCGCCGGGCGTGGGGATCGCCACCGCCAGCCGGTCGGCGTCGGGGTCGTTGGCCAGCGCCACGTCGGCGCCGACGTCGGCGGCGAGCGCCAGGAGCAGGTCCATCGCCCCCGGCTCCTCGGGGTTCGGGAACGGCACCGTCGGGAAGCGCCCGTCGGGCCGGCGTTGGGCGGCGACGTGGTGCACCGGGTCGAAGCCGGCCGCAGCGAACGCCGCGTCGACCGTGTCGGCACCCACGCCGTGCATCGCCGTGTACGCCACGCGCACGCTGTGCACCCCCGGCACGAGGCGCACGCCCGGCACGCGGGCCAAGTACGCCGCGAGCACCTCGTCCTCGACGCGCCGCACCCCCCGGCCGGCCGGATCGCCCATCGGCACCTCGCCGAGACGGGGCACGGCGTCGATGCATGCGGCGATGGCCACGTCGTGCGGCGGCACGATCTGGGACCCGTCCGGCAGGTAGACCTTGTAGCCGTTGTCGGCGGGAGGGTTGTGACTCGCCGTCACGGTCACCCCGGCGGCGGCATCGAGGTGGACCGTGGCGAAGGCGGTGAGCGGTGTCGGTAGCGGCCGGCCGAGAAGGTGCACCGGCAGTCCCGCACCGGTGAACACCCGCACCGAGTCGAGCGCGAACACCTCCGAGTTCCGCCGGCCGTCGAAGCCGACGACGACGCCGCGACGGCGGGCATCCGGATCGGTGTCGAGGAGGTGGCGGGCCAGACCGGCGGCCGCCCGGCGCACCGTCACCCGGTTCATGCGCATCGGCCCGGCGGCCATCTCGCCCCGGAGGCCGGCGGTGCCGAACTGGAGACGCCCGTCGAAGCGGCGGGCGAGCTCGACCGGGTCGTGGTCGCGCAGGTACGCCAGCTCGGCGCGGGTCTCGGGATCCGGGTCGTCCTCCATCCACGCCTCGACGCGGCGGGCGAGCTCGGCCGGGATCGTCACCGCCCGGCCACCAGCCTGGACAGCGGCACCAGCGGGCGGGCACCGAGGTGGCTGATGACCTCGGCGGCGGCGATCGAGCCCAGCTCGCCGCACCGGGCCAGCGACAGGCCGCTCGTGTACCCGTGCAGGAACCCGGCGGCGTACAGGTCGCCGGCGCCCGT
>JANPGL010000340.1:0-4822 GCA_031423915.1 Actinomycetes bacterium
CCACAGCGCGGCCCGGGTGCGGTCGGTCACGCCGATCGTCTGGAAGACCTTCGTGAGGTGCGCTTTCACGGTGCGCTCGGAGATGCCCAGCTTCCGGGCGATCTGCTTGTTGGCCAAGCCCCCGCGCACGTGGAGCAACACCTCGCGTTCGCGGTCGGTGAGGTCGACGCCGGTCGAGCCGATGCGCTTGGCGTCGAGCAGCACGCGGTTGACCTTCGGGTCGATCGGCGCGTCACCTCGGTGGGCGGCCCAGATGGCGGCGAGGATCTGCTCCGGGTCCGAGTGCTTGAGCAGGTAGCCCTCGGCGCCCGCGTCGAGCGCTTCGAGCACGCGCCGCTGCTCGGAGAACGACGTGAGCACCACCACGCGGCTGGCCGGATGATGGCGCACGATCCACCGGGTGGCCTCGACCCCGTCCATCACCGGCATCGACAGGTCCATGAGGACCACATCGGGCAGGGTGGACGCCACCAGCTCCTTGGCTTCGGCGCCGTTGGCGGTCATGCCGACGAGGTCCATGTCGTCGCGCGTGCTGATGAGCTGCTCGAGCCCGTTGCGGACGATCATGTGGTCGTCGACGATGGCGACGCGCACCACCGTCCGATCCTGCGGTCCGGCGGTCAGCATGATGTCGGGATCCTAACCTCGACGCGTGTCCCGCTCCCGACGGCAGACCGGATCTCGAGGGAGCCGCCGGCGTCGGTGAGCAGTCCGGCCAAGCTGCGCAGACCGACGTGCCCGGCCTGCGTCTGGGCGGCCAACCGGGTGTCGTCGAAGCCCCGGCCGTCGTCGTCGACGACGAGCACGGCGTGGTCGCCGTCGGCGGCGACGGTGATGGCGACGCGCGACGCACCGGCGTGGGATGCCACGTTGCGCACGGACTCCTGCGCAGCGCGGTAGAGCAGGCTCACGGTCCGAGGGTTGAGCTGGTTCTCGGCGATCGTCACGTCGAGTTCGGTCAGCACACCGCGGTTGTGGAGGGATCCGAGCAGGTCGGCCAGCGCGCTGGTCAGCCCTTCCTCGTGCAGGTTCGGCGGGTAGATGTCGACGAGCAGTGATCGCAGCGACTTCACGCTCTCGCGGATCTGGTGGCCCGCGGAGGTCATCACCGTCTCGGGACTCGTCGCACCTCCCCGCAGGGTGGCGGCGCTGAGCGTCATCGACACGCCGGTGAGCTCCTGGACCACGCCGTCGTGGAGGTCGCTGGCGATGCGGCGGCGTTCGGCGTCGGACGAATCGATGGCGTGCTGCAGCAGGCGCTCGCGCTGCTGCTGCCCGGCGCGCAGCTTGCGGGCGAGCGACCAGGCGAACGGGATCTGGACCAGCTCGAGCAGGAGCAGGCTGCCCACGGCGATGGGGGCGAACTCGCTCCACATGCTGCGCCCGACCGCAGCGACCTGGGTGTAGGCGAAGTACGTCTCGAACAGCAGCGGGGTGCCGTTCGGTGTGCGCACGCCTTGGTACACCTCGAGCAGCTTGGTCTCGCTCTCGAAGGCGTTCTCGTCCTTGTTGACGTTCGTGACCTCCGCCTCGGGATCCGAGGGGTTGTCGAGCGCGTCCAGCGACTCCTGCGCGAGTTGGAAGCGCTGGTTGATGAGCTTGGGTTCGTCGGAGTAGACGACCACGCCCTCGCGCGTCCACAGCTTCACTCGCACCAGCGCGGCCTTCTTGACGTACTGCCGGACGACGGCGTCGAGCTTGGTGATGGCGTCGGGGTCGGCCACGGCGATCGAGTCGTCGAGCCCGATCGTCTCGACGATGCGTCCGCTGGCGAACGACACGCGCTTGGCGTCCTCGATGCCCTGCTTCGTTCCGACGCGCACACTGGCCCAGGCGGTGATCACGACGGCGGCCAGGACCGCCGGCAGACCGGCGAGGGCGAAGCGCAGCACGAGACGGCCGACGGGCACGGGCTTGCTGAGCCGCTTGACCGTGTCAGGCCCCGTCGCCGCCGCCGTGCGCCTCATCGGAACCACGCTACCGATCTCGCGGTGGCGCGGGGATGACGTGGTGTTCACGTCATCCCTTGCCGGGGCCGCCGCCGCCGCTGCCGCTGCCGCTTCCGCTTCCGCTGCCGCCGCCTCCGCCTCCGCCGCGGTCGTCGGTGGTGTTCGTCGGCGAGGTGCCGGGGGTCGTCGGCACGGTCGTCGTACGCGTGGCGGGTGTCGTCGGCGACGTAGGGGCGCTGGTGGGCGAGGTCGACGGCGTGGTGCCGGGCGTGGCCGTGGGCGACGACGGGCTCGTCGACCCGGGTGCGGTCGGCGTGGCGGGACTCGTGCCGGCGGTCGTCTTGGCGGTCGTGGTCGCCGTCGAGCCGGGTCCGTTGGGGTCGTCAGCGGGCGAGGTGCCGGAGCCGGGACCCCGGTTCGAGCCGACGCCCGGTTCGGCGCCGGCCGCGGCGGGGGGTGCGCTGGGCGGTGTGGGGTCCGACCCACCGTCGGCCGTCACGTCGGCGCCACCGGACGACGACCCTCCGGGTGCTCCCGGAGCTACGCGGCCGGCCACGTCGCGACCTTCGATGGTGTCGGGTGCCTGGGTCTTGACGGGCGGCTTCCAGATCGAACCGGTGCTGGTGGTGCCGAGCGTCGGGAACAACGTGGCTCGGACGGCCCACGCCCCGCTGATGCCCATCGCGCTCAGCGCCACCCACAGGGCGGTGGAGGCGGAGGCGCCGGCGACGCCGCGCTTCGCCCGCCGCCGCACTGGGTGACCCAGCGTGGCCGCGATCGAGACGGGTGCCGCCGGCGTGTCGGCCGAACGCGAGAACACGACCGGACGGTCGTCGAGGAACACGGGCGAGATGTCCCCTCGGTTCCCATCGGTCGTGTTTCGCATGTCGTCCTACCCCTCCTCGGGGTCAGTGTGAGCTGGTGGCGCATCGGCTGCCAGTGGACCTAGGTGCTAGTACCGTGCCAGCACCCAAGGTCGTGACCTGGTCGTGACCAGGCCGGGTCGGAGGCACCCACGGGGCTGGCGTGCCGGTGCGGATAGTCTGGCCCGATGGCCCGGCGCTTCTACATCGAGACGCTCGGCTGCCCGAAGAACCAGGTCGACAGCGACAAGCTCGTGGGCACGTTGCTGGCCGAGGGCATGGAGCCGACGACCGACGCGGCCTCGGCCGACCTGGTGGTCGTCAACACCTGTGCCTTCGTCGAGGAGGCCCGCCAGGAGTCGATCGACACGATCCTGGCTCTCGACGGCGCCCGTCGCCCGGGTGCCGAACTGGTGGTGACCGGTTGCCTGGCCGAGCGCTACGGCTCCGAGCTGGCCGCCGCGCTCCCCGAGGTCGACCGGGTGGCGGGCTTCGGCGTCCCGGTGTCGCTCGGGTTGAAGCCGGGCCGGCGCGGCGGCGCGCCCGTGCCGAGCCTCGACCTGCTGAACCTGCCGCGGCCGCGCTCTGCCGTGCCGTGGGCGTACGTGAAGATCGCCGAGGGGTGCGATCGGTCGTGCGGGTTCTGCGCCATCCCCAGCTTCCGGGGGCCGCAGCGGTCGCGCGCCCCCGAGTCGATCCTGGCCGAGGTCGACGATCTCGATGTGCAGGAGATCGTCCTCGTCGCCCAGGATCTCGCCTCGTACGGCAAGGACGTCGAGGGTCTCGGCGCCGGCGCCATCGTCGAGTTGGTACGGGCCGTGGCGGCCCGGGTGCCCCGCACGCGGCTCCTGTACCTGTACCCGTCCGACCTGAGCGATGCCGTCGTCGACGCCATCGGGGCCACGGGGGTGCCGTACTTCGACCTGTCGCTCCAGCACGTGTCGAAGCCGTTGCTGCGCCGCATGCGCCGCTGGGGCGACGGCGACCGCTTCCTGCGTCGAATCGCCGACATTCGTGGCCGTTTCGCCGATGCCGCGTTCCGGTCGAACTTCATCGTCGGCTATCCGGGCGAGACGGAGGCCGACCACGACCAGCTCCTGGCCTTCGTGCGTGAGGCCCAGCTCGACTGGTGCGGCTTCTTCACGTTCAGCCGTGAGGACGGGACGTATGCGGCCGATCTCGATGGCGAGGTGCCCGACAAGCTCATGGCCGAGCGCGTCGGCGAGCTGCGTGAGCTGCAGGACGGCATCACCGCGGCCCGACGCGACGCGCTGATCGGGAGCGACGTCGAGGTGCTCGTCGACGTGCCTGGCGTGGGCCGCACCCATCGCGAGGCCCCCGAGATCGACGGGATCGTGCACGTGCCCGACCACCTGACCGTCGGCGCGTTCCACCGCGTTCGCGTCGTCGGCGCCCTGGGGCCCGATCTCGAGGCGGTCGAGGCCGAGCCGGGGGCGGCGTGAGCACGACCGAGGCCCCGCACGACCCCACCGCCGTGGCCACGTGGGCCAACGCCGTCACGGTGGCCCGCATGCTCCTGGCGCCCCTGCTGTTCGTCCTCATCGACGGCGACCGGGGCTCGTGGCCGGCGCTGGCCATGTGGACGGCGCTGTGCTCGACGGACTTCATCGATGGCTGGCTCGCCCGCCGGCAGGGGACCACGAACTCCGGCGCGTTCCTCGACCCGCTGGCCGACAAGGTGCTCGTGCTCGGCGCCATGTTCACGCTCGTGCACGAGGGTGTGTTCTGGGTCGTGCCGGTAGCCGTCATCGCGGCGCGCGAGCTGTTGATCAGCCTGTATCGCTCGGTGGTGGGCTCGCGGGGCGTGTCGATCCCGGCCTCGCGGGGTGCCAAGGCCAAGACGGTGGCGCAGCAGTTCGCCGTGGCGTTCGCCCTGTTCCCGGTCACGGCGCGCGCCGCCACGTGGACCTGGCAGGCGCTGTTGTGGGTGGCCGTCGTGCTCACCGTCTGGACAGGGGCGAAGTACCTGATGAACGCTGGCCGCGTCGG
>JANPGL010000341.1:0-1508 GCA_031423915.1 Actinomycetes bacterium
GTCGTACGCCAGGAACGCAGCGTTGAGTGCGCCCACAGAACAGCCGACGACGGCGGTCGGTGTGACTCCGGCATCCATCAGTTCGACCAGCGCGCCGGCTTGTGCCGCCCCCAGCGGTCCCCCGCCCGAGAACACGATGACATCGCGCCTCCCGAACGGGCCGCGCACGCTGCCCGTTCCGACCCGGCCGCGGTCGATCTGGTTCATGACGGACACCTCCTCCGGTGGACGGCCGTCCCGTGGGACCGGCGATCACTTAGCCTCGATCCACCGATCTTCTCGGTGTGTGGTAGGTCGCGTATCCGCGTGAAAGGCCCCCTGAGCTGGAACGATCTTGGTTCTCTACGCCAGGTCGTTCGAACAGCCAGGAGGCACTTTCAGTGGTTTCAGTATCGCATGGTCTTGACCGGATCGACGCCACCTTCGACGACGCGAACCTGGTCGCCAACGCCGGGCTGGTGTTGACGGCCACGCTCGTGGCGCGACTCGGGCTCGAGGCGTTGATCGACGCGACCGTCCGCTTGATCGGCCGAGTCGGTGGCGCCCGCCCCGGCCGCAAAGTCCTCACGCTCGTCCACGCGATCATCGCCGGTGGTTCCCACATCGATCATGCCGACATGCTCCGCGCCGGATCAACCGCCGCGGTGCTCGGGCATCGGGTGATGGCACCATCGACGTTGGGGACGTTCTTGCGGTCGTTCACGTTCGGGCATGTCCGCCAACTCGAGGCCGTCAACGGCCACGCATTGGAACGCGCATGGGAAGGCGGCGCCGGTCCGGGTGCCGGGCTGGTGATCGACATCGACTCCACGATCTGCGAAGTCGCCGGTCACGCCAAGCAAGGCGCCGGCTACGGCTACACCCGCGTGCTCGGCTACCACCCGATCCTCGCCACCCGTGCCGACACCGGTGAAGTCCTCCACGCCCGGATGCGCAAAGGCCAGGCGAACACCCAACGCGGTGCCGTCCGTTTCATCGAAGAGCTCATCGCCCGCGTGAAACGAGCCGGGGCCACTGGACCGATCACGGTGCGTGTCGACTCCGGGTTCTGGTCCAACGACACCATCGACACACTCGCCCGCTTGAACGTTCGCTACACGATGGCCGTCAGATGCAACACCCCCGGGATCGCTGCGGCGATCGAAGCGATCGACGAGACCGCCTGGCAGGACATCGCCTACACCCCCGACGGGGACGCACAAGTCGCCGAGTGCGACTACACGACCGGCACCGGCCGCAAACAAGTCACCCGACATCTCGTCGTGCGCCGCACCCGCCTCACCGGCCGCACCCAGCAGCGTCTCTGGCCTGACTGGCGACACCACGCGTTCCTCACCGATCTCACCAGCGACACCGTGACCGTCGACGCGTTCCACCGCCAACACGCCGTCGTCGAGCTCGGCATCCGAGACCTCAAGCAAGGCGCCGGACTCGACCACGTCCCCTCCGGACACTTCCACGCGAACTCGGCCTGGCTGCAATGCGCCGTGCTCGCCCACAACCTCATC
>JANPGL010000342.1:0-7217 GCA_031423915.1 Actinomycetes bacterium
GGGACGCCCTTGCCGCCGCGCTAGGGGCTGGTGGGCGCCGACCCCCCCCCCGCCTTCACCCGGCTCGTGTCGACCGGCGGGGTTCCCCGCGCCTCGGTCTAGACCCCGGCCGCCGCGGGGGCCGACGCCCATCGCCGCTACGCAGCCGAGCGCGACGCCGAGATCCCCGACGACCACATCGGGCCCCGCCCGAGCGGTGGCGTGGGCGGCACCCGACTGGGCGTCAAGTGCCTCCACGCCCACTACGGCTGGTACCTGGCCGGCGGCGACGACCCGGTCGGTCGGTGGGTGGCGGCGGCGCTGGCCGACGACCAGCCCGGCGGCGACGCATGAACGCCCCCGTGGCGGCCATCGACCTCGGGTCGAACTCCGTCCGCCTGCTCGTGCGGGACGCCAGCGGTCGAACCCTCGAGCGGCGCGCCGAGATCACGCGGCTGGGCGCGGGGCTGGCCCTCACCGGCCGCCTGTCCCCCGACGGCGTCGACGCCACGGCCACCGTGCTGGCCTCCTACCGCCAGGCGCTCGAACGCCACGGCGTGCAGGCCGTGCGCGTCGTGGCCACGGCGGCGGCGCGGCGCGCCACCGACACCGCGGACGCGCTGGCGCGGCTCGGCGACGTGATCGGCGCGCCGGTCGAGGTGCTCTCGGGTGACGACGAGGGCCGGCTCAGCTTCCGGGGCGCGACGGCCGACCTCGATCCGACCGACGGCCCGTTCCTGGTGGTCGACATCGGGGGCGGTTCGACCGAGCTGGCCGTGGGCGGGGCCGCGGGCCGTGGCGCGATCGAGGCCGCCGCCTCGCTCGACCTCGGATGTGTGGCCCTCACCGAGGCCGAGCTGCACCACGACCCGCCCCGGCCGGAAGAGCTCACCAACGCTCTCGGCACCGCCGCCGACGCGTTCGGCGACGCCTGGCGTCGGCAACCGGCGTTGCGCGAAGGCGCCACGCTCGTCGGCGTCGCGGGCACGATCACGACCGTCGCCGCGGTCGAGCTGGGGCTGGCGCAGTACGACCACGACCGGATCCACGGGCTCGTGCTGGAGCGCGCTGCGGTGGAGGACGTGTTCCGCACGCTCGCCACGGAGTCGTTCGCCGAGCGGGTCCACAACCCGGGTCTACCCCGGGCCCGCGCGGACGTGATCGTCGGCGGCCTGTGCATCCTGGTGGCGCTGATGCGGCACCTGCCCGCCGACTCGCTGCGCGTGGCCGATGCCGATCTGCTCGACGCCCTCGTCGGCGATCTCCACGCCTGAGCACGCGACACCCAGGGTGCCTACGATCGGTCCACCATGGTCCGATCGTCACCATCTTCCCTGCACCCTGCGTACCATCGTGACGACATGGTGCGCCTCTACGGTCGACGGGTCATGCTCCGCCCTCTCCAGCCCACGGACTTCAGTGCGTGGAGCGAGGTCCGCGTGCGCAACGAAGGCTGGTTGCTGCCGTGGGAACCGCAGCGGCTGCCCGGCAACCCCGACCCGGCCCGCGACCGCACCGCGTTCTCGCTGCGCTGCACGGCGCGCGACCGCGAGCGCCAGCAGGGTGTCGGCTACGGCTTCGGGATCTTCGTCGACAACGCATTCGCCGGCGAGATCAACCTGAACAACGTGCAGCGCGGGCCGTTCCAGAACGCCTACGTGGGCTACTGGATCGACCAGGCTCGCGCCGGCAACAGCTACATGAGCGAGGCCGTGGTGGTGCTCAGCCGGTTCTCCTTCGAGGACCTGCGGCTGCACCGCCTGCAGATCGCCATCGTGCCGCGCAACCTGCGCAGCCGGCGAGTGATGGAGAAGCTCCGCGTGCGCGAGGAGGGCGTGGCCGTGCGCTACCTCGAGATCAACGGCTCGTGGGAAGACCACGTGCGCTACGCCATCACGGGCGAGGAGTGGGCCGAGCGCCGGGCCGAGTGGCAAGCCGCCTGGCTCTGACGACGTACCCGCCCGGGGCGGCTACGTAGCCCCTACGGACGACGCTCGAACGCGGGGCGTCGATGCTCGCCGTCATGGTCCGTCGATTCCGTTCCCTGCGCGCCGGCCTCGCCGTCGGCGCCGTTCTCGCCGGTGCGATCTCGGTCGTGGCGGTCGCGCCACGCCCGGCCGCGGCGGCCTCGTACCCCGAGCTCCAGGTGCTCGACCCCGGGCCCGTGGACATGTCGTTCCAGATCACGCCCGACGGCCTGTGGACCGTCTACACCGTCGGGGGCGGCGCCGCACTGCGGTCGGTGCCGACGTCGGGCGGGCGCGTGCGCACGCTCCACACCGGCGCCGGCTTCGGCACACAGGTGTCGCCCGACTCCGGGCGGGTGGTGTACGACGACAGCACCACCTTGTGGAGCCAACCGGTGGCCGGTGGTCCTGAGACGGTGCTGGGAACGTTCGGCGGCATCGCGTTCGACCAGGTGACGATCAGCGGCGACAGCCGCTGGGTGCTGTTCCGCAGCGACAAGGCGGCACCGGGCGTCCGCTTCGACCTGTACCGCGTCTCGATCGACGGCGGACCGGCCGTGCAGCTCAACCCGCCGCTCGTGGCGGGCGGCTCGGTCGAGTACTTCGAGGTGTCGCACGACGGTGCCACGGTGGCCTACCGCGCCGACCAGGACACCGACGGTGTGTTCGAGCTCTACACCGTGCCGTCGACCGGCGGGCCCGCCACCAAGATCAGCGGACCGCTCGTGGCCGGCGGCTCGGTGCAGAACGCCTTCGGGTGGGCACCCGACGACTCGTGGCTCGTCTACCAGGCCGACGCGCGCGTCGTGGGCCGATACGACCTCTACTCGTCCACGCCGACCGGGGCGCGCGCCCTGCTGAGCGACGATCCCAGCAACCTGTCGGCGTCCGGTTGGCTGTTCGCTCCCGACGCCAGCATGGTCGTCGTCCGGCTCGGCAACACCGCGGGCGCCACCAAGCTGCTGCGCTCCGATCGCTCGGGCACCGACCGCCAGGTGCTGACCGCCAGCACGACGGCCATGGAGATCGTCAACGATGCCACGCACATCTCGTTGACGGCGCAACGGGTGGTGTTCACGTTCTTCACCGGCACCGACTACCGCACGGCATCGGTCCGCCTCGACGGCACCGGACGGGTGACGCTGTCGACCTCGGCGCTCGCCCACTCGATCGACCGCACGGGTACGCGCCTGGCCTACGCCGAGAACGTCGGCGCCCGCACCGTGGTGTTCATCCGGCCCATCGACGGCAGCGGCACCGTGACGACCCTGGCCGACCCGGGGAGCGTCGTGCTCGGCTTCGCCGCCGACGGCGCCACGGTGGTCGTCCGCACCGGAACCGACGTGCTGAGCATCAGGCTCGATGGCTCCGGGGCAACGCCCGTCGCGGGCCCGAAGCCCCCGTTCACCGAGACGACCGACGCCCGGGCGACGACCGACGGCCGTCACGTCGTGCTCATCCAGGATCGCTACACCGACGGCACGGGCGCGCTGCTCTCGGCCGGGCCGGCGTTCGACTTCAACGACACCACGGCGTTCACCCCGCTGCCACCGACGCGGGTGCTCGACACCCGCCTCGAGCAGCAGATCGGCTTCAGCGGCCCCAAGCCCGTGGCCGGCGAGACCGTGCGGTTGAAGGTGCGCGGCCGCTCCGGCGTGCCCGACAGCGACGACGTGCGCGCCGTCGTGCTGAACGTGACCGCCACCGAGGCATCGGGGCCGGGCTACGTGACCGTGTGGCCGGCCGGCGCGACCCGCCCGCTGGCGTCGAGCCTGAACCTCGAGGCCGTGGGCCAGACCCGACCGAACCTGGTGACCGTGACCCTCGGCGCGGCCGGATCGGTGGACCTGTTCACCCAGTCCGGCACCCACCTGGTGGCCGACGTGGCCGGCTACTACAGCGGTTCCGCCGGCGCCATGGCCGGCCGGTTCTTCCCGCTCAACCCCGGACGGGTGCTCGACACCCGCGACGGCCCCCGGCCGGGGGCGGGCGCCACCGTGCGGCTGCCGCTGGCGGGCCGGGCCGGCCTGCCCGGCACCGGCCTGTCGGCCGTGGTGCTCAACGTGACGGCGACCGAGGCCGGTGCCGCCGGTTTCGTCACCGTGTGGCCTTCGGGGCTCCCCCGACCGCTGGCGTCGAACCTGAACCTGGAGCGGGCCGGGCAGACCATCCCGAACCAGGTGATCGTGCCGGTCGGCGCCGACGGTGCGGTGCAGCTCTACACCCAGTCGGGAACCCATCTGGTGGCCGACGTGGCCGGCTGGTTCACCGACGGCACGGAGGGCCTGGGCACCTCAGGCCTGTACCGGTCGTTCTCGCCGATCCGCATGGTCGACACCCGACCGGCGAGCCGCCAGGGGTGGAGCGGCGGGAAGCCCGGGCCGGGCACCGTGGTGCCCGTGTCGTTCTCCGTCCCCGGCGAGGGATCCATCGCCTACACCGCCAACGTCACGGTGACCGAGGCCAACGGACCGGGCTTCGTGACGGCGTGGCCGAGCGACCTGCCCCGGCCGCTCGCCTCGAACCTGAACACCGACGCCGTCGGCCAGACCATCCCGAACCATGTCACGGTGCGGGCCGGAAGGCCGGGCGAGGACTTCCGGCTGTTCACCTTCACGGGCGGGCACCTGGTTGTCGACATCACCGGCAGCTACTTCGCCTGACGACCGGGGTCACTCGTGATGCCTCCCGAGCGCACTGCGGTCGTTCACGCCGAGCTTGCGGTAGGCGCGCTGCAGGTGGGTCTCTACGGTGCGGGCCGACAGCCCGAGGGCGACGGCGACCTCGCGGTTCGTGCGGCCCGCCCCGGCCAGCGCCACGACCTCACGCTCGCGGGGCGTGAGGTCGGGCCCCTCGGGCTGGCGGATGGCGAAGGTGGCGGCCACGCCGGCGTCGCGCAGCGCGGCGGCACGGTCCCGGCAACGTCCCGACGCGTTGCGCTGGCCCACGGCCCGGTGGGCGACCGCCGCGGTGTGGAACGCCTCCCTGGCCAGCGCCAGCTGCCCGACGCGTTCGAAGCCCTCGGCCACCTTCTCGAGTGCGACGGCGTCCTCGGCCGCCAGCGCGCCGAGGTGATCGGCCATGAGGGCTCCCCACTCGCTCTCGCAGGCGGCCGCCAGCGTCGTGGCCCGACGCACGAGGGAGGCCGTCACCTGGATGCGCCCGGCCAGGTGCACCGCTCGCAGGGCGAAGAAGGCGAGGCCGTCGCGCTCGGCCCGATCGGCCAGCGCCAGGCTGCGCCGCAACGCATCCGGCAGGCGGTCGAGCGCGGCCAGACGCTGGCAGTCGGCCAACCCGACCGGCACCTCCATGGGCCGCGCCTGCAGACCGGGGGTTCCGTCGGGTCGCACGTCGGTGTCGTCACGTCCGTTCGCCCACGCGTTGGCGTAGCGCAACATGGCGCGCGACCAGGTGCGCATGCCGCCGGCGTCGACGGACCCGACGATGGTCAGGATCTGGCCGAGGTGGCGGGCCGCCTCGGCGGGCCGCCCGGCCGCCACCGCCAGCTCCGCCCGTACCACCGACCGGAACGTCGTGGCGAGCGGCGAGTCCGAACCGGTGAGCCGCTCGGCGAGCACCCGCTCGGCCTCGGCGGTGCGGCCTCGCCGGTGCAGGGCCAACGCCCGGTTCTGCCCGAGCTGGTAGCGGTGGAACTCGTTGAGCGGCACCTGGCCGCCCTCGGCCTCGTCGAGCAGCCCGAGCACCTCGTCGAACCGCCCGGCGTCCGACAGGGCGTTCGCCGACCGGATGGCCGCCACGCGTGCCGCCTGGGTGTCGGGGTGGTCGCGCACGATGGCCAGCAGCCGTTCGACCAGCGGCGCCATGGGGTTGCCGACGACGAGCGCGAGGTTCAGGTCGAGCGCCTCGAGCTCCAAGCGCGACGGCCCGGGCTCGAGGCGGTCGATGGCATCGCCGAGGGCCGCCCTCACGCCGTCGAACGGTGCCAGCCCCAACAGGAAGGCCTCTGCCATGCCCTGGGCCCGCTGCCGGCGCTCGCTCGGCGTCAGGTTCTCGGTCGTCGACGACCTCCCCTGCATGGCGCGCACGCGCACACCCAGGTGGCGGGCACGCTCGCTGCCGCCGGCGCGCAGGGCGGCCTCCGCCAACTGCTCGGCGAGCTCGAAGCGGAGCCCGTCCATCGCCCGGTCGCCCGCGGCGAGCAAGGCGTCGACGTCGGCCTCCCGCCGGTCGTCGAGGGCCAGCAGCCACAGACCGAGCGGCACGAGCACCTCGGAGCCGAGGTGCTGCTGGGCCGAGCGTGCCCCGCTCGCCATCGCACCGTCGACCAGCCCCCGCAGACGACCCACGTGCGCGCCGGCGTCGAGCGATCGACGCACCGCGTCGGCCAGCAACGGATGTCCGGGCTCCACGAAACGGTCGGCCTCGCGGACCCGGACGATCCGCGCTCGGCGGGCGTCGTCGACGGCTGCGGCCGACGTGCACGATTCGAGCAGGGACCGGGGCACCGCCCCGCCCACGGCCACCAGCTCGGCCACGGCCCGCACACCGTCGTCGAGCGCGGCCACCCGCGCGTCGAGCAGGTCGCGGGCGGTCGCCCCGGCGACCAACCCGTCGGCCGTCCAGACGCCGTTGCGCCGCAGGAGCCGCCCGGCCTGCAGACTTGCCGTGATGAGCTCGTGCAGCACCAGCGGATTGCCCTCGCCGGTGTCGACGAGCCGCTCGAGGGTCGCGGCGTCGATCACACCGTCCAGCCGGCTCTCGACCAGGGCCACGGCGTCGAGCCACCCCAGCGGTGTCAGCTCGACCAGCTGCGCCAACCCGTCGCGCCACAGCCGGCGGATGGCATCGGGCCAGGCCGCCTCGGACCGTACCGTCACCAGCAGGGGCATCGACGAGCTGGCGGCGACGTGGTGGACCAGCGCGGCCGACTCGTCGTCGAGCAGGAAGGCGTCGTCGACGACGAGCACCGCTCGCGCCACCGAGCGGCGGAGCTCGGTGACGGCGGCGGCCAGCCGTTCGACCGCGGTGCCCGACGGCTGCGCCGCCAGCACCCCGGCAAGCGCCCCGAGGGGCAACCGACGCGCCGTCTCCGAGGCCACCGCCCGCAGCACGACGTGCCCGTCGGCGGCGAGCCGCTCGGACACGGAACGCACGATGGTGGTCTTGCCGATGCCGGCCGGACCGCGCAGCACCAGCGAGGTCCCGGCCTGCACCCGCCGGACGGCGTCGTCGACGAGGGTGTGTCGTGTGTCCATGCTTCGAGGGGTCACCGGCGGCGGTCAGCCGAGCGTGGGCAGGACGCTGGCCAGC
>JANPGL010000343.1:0-29724 GCA_031423915.1 Actinomycetes bacterium
TTGCGGGTGTCGAGCTGGCGCGTCGGGCCGAACGGCACGAACCGCGCCGGGGTGCCCGGCGGCGGCGTGACCGCCGGACCCGAACGTGGGCCATAGGCGACCGCCGGCTGGCCCACCTCGTAGGCGCCGAGATCGGGGCGCCCGTCGGTGACGAACCCGTCGTTCGCGTTGGCCAGCTGTGCCCCGCTGTCGACGGGGGCGCTGGCCGCCTTTGGCCGCAGGTCCATCGACCCGGGGGCCACGGCCGCGTTCCACGCGCTCGGGTAGCTGGCCGACGTGAGATCGCCGATGCTCACCACCCGACCGTTGGTCTCCACACCGGCGCCGCGCAGCGCGGCGAGGTCGGCGTAGCGGACGTTGTCCCACTTGAACCACGGGTCGCCGCCGGTTCCGGCGCGGGTGGTGCCCCAGCCGTTCCAGTCGAAGTCCCGGAAGCCCTCGTCGGGCACCGTCGTGAACTCGAACGCGTAGCCGGTGCCGAGCGTGAGGTTGTTGCGGAAGATGGCGTTGCGCCACGTCTCCGCCGGGTCGTAGAGGCCGGGCCCGTCCTTCACGGTGGTGTTGTGCATCACCACGAAGCCCGACGGGTTGTTGTTCATCTTGATCGGGTTCGACTCGAGGTTCACGAACTCGTTGCGGAAGATGTACGCCGGCCCGCCCCGCACGGGCTGCACGCTCACGCCCATGCGGCTGTTGGTGACGCGGTTGCGCCACACGCGCACGTTGGCCTCGTTGTAGTCCACCTGGATGCCGTCGTCGACGCACGCGCTCACATCGTTGCCGACCACGTCGTTGCCGTAGCTGCGGATGCCTCGGGGCTGGATCGAGATGCAGTCGCCGAAGTTGCGGATGGTGTTCCAGCCGACCACGTTGCCGTCGCCCCGGAGCTCGATGCCCTGTTCGGAGGGGATGCCCGTGCCGGGCCAACCGGTGCGGCCGACGATGAGGTTGTCGACGATCGTCTGGTTGCGCTCCACGCCGCCGTCGCGCCGGTTGTAGACGCCGAAGGCAACGTCGCGCAGCACGTTGCCGCGGATCGTGACGTCGCTGGTCGAGTCGGCGTCGATGCCCCACAGACCGTTCTGGATCGTGAGCCGTTCCACGATCAGATGGCGGCCGCCGGTGGCGATCGACCCCAGCGTCACGACGCCGCGGGTCGTGTTGCCGCCGTCGACCACGGCGCTGCCGTCGGCCGGGCCGCGGAACACGATCGGGTTGCCGGCGGCGCCGCTCGCCGTGACGGTGAACGGCGCGTACGTGCCCGACGCCCGCTCGAACACGACGCCCGCCTGCGCGGCGTCGGCGGCCGCCTGGGCGCCGCGGAACGGGTCGGCCGACGTGCCGCCGCCACCGCCGGTGCCGGGCACCACGGCGCGCACGCGACCGGCCGGGTTGGCCTGCGGCTCGGCGCGCGTGGCCGCGCTCAGGACCTGCTGCGCCCCGCCGCCGTCGGGGTCGGTGAGCGTGACCCGCAGGTCGTAGGCCGTGCCGGGGTCGAGCAGCAGCGCGCTGGCGGCGAGTTGGTGCAGCCCCAGGGCCGCGCCGTCGACGATGGTGGTCGGCTCCGACTTCATGGCCACCGCGCCGGCGCGCCAGGCGACCTCGCCGACCCTGCGGAACTCGAGCGTCAGCCCGGCGTTCCGGTTGGCGTCACCCGAGATGGCCCACGCCACCCCGATCGACTGGAACGTGGCGTCGGCGCGCAGCGCGCCGGCCACGACGGCGTCGCCGGGCGCGGCCTCGGCCGAACGCACGGCGACGCCTCCCGCCAGGACGAGCGCGAGCGGGAGCCAACGAGCCAGACGACGCATGGCGCGCAGGCTAGGAACGTTGGCCACAGGCCGTGGCAACCGGGCGGCCAACCTTCGGCCAAGCCGCCTCATGCGGCCACCGCCATGGCCGGTCCGCGGATGCGCGGTGGTGGTCGGGTGGTGCGGGTCTGGCCGTCGGGCAGGGTGAAGGTCACCGTGGCGTCGTCGTGCAGATCCACGCGCCATCGCTGCCGGTGGAGCAGGTGATGATGGCGCCCGCACAGCAGGAGCAGGTTCCCGATCACGGTCGGTCCGCCGTGGTACCAGTCGACGATGTGGTGCACGTCGCTCCAGTGGGCCGGTCGGTCGCAGCCGGGGAACCGGCAGTGGCGATCGCGTTCGGCCACGGCGCGGGCCAGGTTCTTCGGCACGATCCGGGTGACGTGCCCGTAGTCGAGCACGCTCGATCGCCCGCGCCACAGCACGCGTCGCACGTCCGCGTCGCACGCCAGGACCGCGAGCTCGGCAGCGTCGACCGGCTCCCCGTCGAGCGTCTCGCCCGGCAACCCGCGCCGCAGCGCCTCGAGGTCGATGCCGACGTGCAGGTGTGGCCGCTGCAGCTTCGGTGTCGAGGCGTTGCGGTGGTCGAGGAAGAACGAGCAGACGTCGGCCAACGCGTCGGCCCGACGCATCGCCGCCGTGCGCGTCGGCTCGTCGGGCAGATCCCATCGGTGCGCCAGCCCGAGTGCGGTGGCCAACAACCGACCCAGGCGCGGCGACAGGTCGCCGCGCAGCATGCGCCGACCGTCGGGCAGCCGGGTGAGCGACAGCTCGGACTCCCGAGGCGCCCGCTCGTCGAGCACCGCGTCGGCGTACTGCCGCCACGCCTGCATCGCGTCGGCCGTCTCCTTGGCCGGCAGGCCCCGCAGCGTGGGCACGAGTTCGGCCTCGTGTTCGGCGAACAGGTCCCGGTGCGCGGCGCGCACGTTGGCGAACACTGCGTCGATCTGCGCCCCGGTCAGGTCACCGGTCTCGTAGGCCGCCGCGGTCACCGGCGCGTGCCGCAACCCGACTGCGGCCCGAGCCAGATGCACGGCATCCAGGGACGACACACCCTGCCGCTTCAACCACGCCGTGAGGCTGGTGTCACCCTCGGTCGCCCACTCGCCCGAACGGTCGACCTCCATGAGCGCAGCGACGATCTTGGCCCGCAAACGTTCCATGCCCACGAGCGCGTCGGCGACCGCGGCACAGCCCGGTGCCACGGAGAGCCCGGCGATGACGGTCGAGACAGGAGCGAACATATGTACCCATTGTCGACCCCGGGTCAAGCCCCCCGTGACCGCTGATTCCCGAGATCTTCGGGCGCACGCGGCCACGCGCGAGCACCGGAGCGGCGCTCAGCGGCGCACGACGAGGGGCAGCGTGCGCGGGCCGCGGACCTGGCCGCCCGCCCATGTGGTGGGGGCCGAGGCGTCGAGCTCGAAGTCGGGGAAGCGCTCGAGGAACGTCTGCAGCGCCACCCGCAGCTCCATGCGGGCCACGTTCGAGCCGGCGCAGCGGTGGATGCCCGAGCCGAACGCCACGTGGCGATTGACCTCGCGCGTGAAGTCGACGACGTCGGGGTCGGGGAACGCCTCGGGGTCGCGGTTGGCCGCCGAGAACGACATCCACACGCGCTGCCCTTTCGGCACGGGGCACCCGGCGATCTCGGTGTCCTCCGACGCCACGCGGGCCATCGTGACCGGCGCGTACGCCCGCAGGAGCTCCTCGATGGCCTGTGGCCACAGCTCGGGATGATCGCGTAGCTGCTGGCGCTGCTCGGGGTGCTGGGCCAGGTGCCACAGCGACGACCCGATGGACGACCACGTCGTGTCGATGCCGGCGATGAGCATGAGCACGAGGTTGCCGACCACGTCGCGCACGTCGAGCGGCTGGCCGTCGTCGGTGGTGGCGGCGAGCAGGTGCGACGTCAGGTCGTCGACGGGCTCCTCCTTGCGCTTCTGCACGAGCTCGAGGAAGTACCCGAGCAGTTCCTGACCCGACTTAGCGCCCGTCGCGGGGTCGTAGGCCGCGTTCTCGAGCACGTCGCGCACCCAGCCCACGAACGTGTCGGTCATCGACTCGGGAACACCGAGGATGATGCCGATGACGCGCGCCGGGATGCGCTGGGCGTACTCGACGGCGCCGTCGACGGTCGGTCGGTCGCCGAACTCGGCGACGTACTGCTCGCACAGCGCCTTGGTGATCGGCTCGTACTCGTCGCGCACCTTCTGCGGCGAGAACGTGGGCAGGATGGTGCGCCGGATCGGTGTGTGCTCGGGCGGGTCGGTGGCGATGATCGAGCGCGGCCCCTGCGCACGGTCGCGCTCCTCCACCGGGAACACGGCGACGCCGAGCGACGACGTGAGTGCGGGCACGTTGGCCGCCGCCTCGACGATGGCGTCGTAGCCCGTCACGAGCGTCGCGCCGCTGCGGGCCGACGTCTGGTGCACCGGGCAGCCCCGCGCTGCTGCGAAGGCGCCGAACGGCTCCTCCACGAAACCCGGGTCGGAGATGTCGAAGTCGCCCGACGTCAAGAACGTGCTCGGATCGTAGGTCTTCCCCATGGCGCTCTCCCCGCAGTGGCAGCGGCTGCAGGGTATCCGCGATGCCCCTGCGAACCGAAGCCCCACCGGGCTCGGTACCCGCGTCGGGCTGACCCGGCTCAGGTCGCCGTGCCACCGCCCAGCACGTATCGGTCGGTCGGGTCGTAGAGGACCACGCTCTGGCCCGGGGCGACGCGGCGGTGCGGCTCGGCCCAGCGAAGCGCGACGTCGCCGGTCGCCGTCGTCGACGCCTCGGCGTCGGCCACGGCGCCGTGTGCGCTCACCTGCACGAGGACGCGGCCCGAGAGCGGCGCGCCGCTCCACGTCATCGCCGCCAACACCGTCTCGCCGACCAGCAGGTCGGCCTCGCCGCCCACGGTGACCCGCTGCGCGGCCACGTCGACGTCGACGACGTAGCGGCGGTCACCGCCGCCCACGCCGGCCACGCCCTTTCGCTGACCGATCGTCACGAGCTCGACGGAATCGACCGCACCAAGCTCGACGCCGTCGAGGTCCACCACCGTGCCGGACCGCAGCGGGATCCGGGCCGCCAGGAACGCCGAGCGACCCTTCGCCGTGATGAAGCACACGTCCTGGCTGTCGGGCTTGGTCGCCGTGCGCAGGCCCAGCTCGACCGCGAGCGCCCGCACGTCGGCCTTCGTGCGATCGCCCACGGGGAACATCGTGCGAGCCAACGCCGCCTGGTCGAGCATGTGGACCACGTAGCTCTGGTCCTTGGCGACATCCGCGCCGCGCTCCACCCGCCGGACGCCGTCGACGAGCGAGATGCGGGCGTGGTGACCGGTGGCCACGGCGTCGAAGCCGAGCAGGTCGGCACGCTCGAGCAACCGGGCGAACTTGAGGTGGCGGTTGCACTCCACGCACGGGTTGGGCGTGCGCCCGTCGGCGTGGTCGCGCACGTAGGGCTCCACCACGCGGGCGTGGAAGTCCTCGGTGAAGTTGAACACCAGGTGGTCGATGTCGAGCTGCTGGGCGACGCGACGGGCATCGTCGACGTCGGCCACCGAGCAGCAGCCCGTGTCGCTCTCGCCGCCCCACAGCCGCATGGTGACGCCGACGACCTCGTGGCCCTCGCGCTGGAGCAACGCGGCCGCCACCGACGAGTCGACGCCGCCCGACATGGCGACGAGCACCGTGGCCATCGCTCAGCCCTTCCGACGCAGCTGGGCCACGGCGGCCGGCACGACGGCGAGCGCGCGGTCGACGTCGGCATCGGTGGACGCGAACCCCAACGTGAGGCGCAGCGCACCGGCGGCGCGCTCCTTGGGCACGCCCATCGCCAGCAGCACGTGGGACGGCTCCATGGCGCCGGCGGCGCACGACGACGCCGCCGAGGCGTACACCCCGGCCCGCTCGAGCAGGTACAGCAACGCCTCGCTCTCGACGCCCTCGATGCAGACGTGCGCCGAGCCGGGGACCTTGAGCGAACGCGGCACCGTCTCGTGCAGCCCGTCGACGGTGGCCAGCAGGCCGTCGACCAGGCGGTCGCGCAGGGCGCCGACCCGATCGTTCGTGACCGAACGCTCGGCGGCGGTCTCGGCCAGCGCGGCGGCGAGGCCGACGATGCCCGCCACGTTGTGGGTGCCGCTGCGCCGGTCGCGCTCCTGTCCCCCGCCGAACAGCAGCGGCTCGAGCGTCACGCCCTCGCGCACCACCAGAGCGCCGGCGCCCTTCGGTCCGCCGAGCTTGTGACCGGTGACCGAGACCAGGTGGCAGTACTTGGCCAGGTCGCGCAGATCGAGCCAGGCGGCGGCCTGCACCGCGTCGGTGTGGACCCAGGCCTGCGGCGCCTTCTTCGACACGATCCGCGTGACACGCAGCAAGGGCTGCACCGTGCCCACCTCGTTGTTGGCGGCCATCACCGACACGATGCGCGTCCGCTCGTCGAGCGCGTCGGCCAGGGCGTCGAGATCGACGACTCCCGTGGCGTCGACACCGACGACGCGCCCGCCCAGGTGCTCGACCGGATGCAGCACGGCGTGGTGCTCGACCGACGTGCACACGGCGGTGCCGCCGTGACGGCGGACCGCGCCGAGAACCGCGAAGTTGTCGGACTCGGTGCCGCCCGAGGTGAAGACCACCTCCCCGGGCTGGCAGCCGAGCACGGCGGCCACCGTGTCGCGCGCCTCGTCGACCGCTTGGCGGGCCCGGCGGGCCGCGGCGTGACCGCCCGACGGGTTGGCGTACGCCCCGTGCTCGTCGAGCTCGAGGTACGGCGCCATGGCGGCGCGCACCGAGGGTCGCAGCGGCGTCGAGGCGGCGTGATCGAGGTAGACGGCGTCGGCCGGCCCGGGGGGCATGCGACCAGGCTACCGACGTGGCACTAGCGGGACCCCAGCGTTCCCGCGGCCCCGACCAGCGCGTGGGTGCGGCGCTGGTGGGCGGCCGCCACGACGAGGACCCACACGTCGGGCGTGACCCCCGCGGGCATCGGCAGGCCCGAGCGGCGGCCCAGGCCCTCGCACAGGCCGCTGGCCAGCGCGTAGCGCGCCCCGGGCTGCAGCGTCGGGGTGCGCAGCACGAACGCCCGCAGCAACCGGTACTGCTCGGGCGTCACGCGGCCCGTGTCGAGCTTGGTGACGTAGTCGTCCCACCCCGTCGGAACGGTGAACCACACGGCCCGGGTGGTCGTCTCGCTCGTCCGGCGTTCGGCCAGCACCAGCGTGCCGGCCACGAGATCGCCCAGGCGTTGGTTCCGGGCGGTGCCGAGCACCAGGAGCATGGCCAACGCCCCGCCGGGTGGCACCCAGAAGTCGACGAGGCCGAGCATGGCCCGGATCGCCGCGTGCGAGAACCCGATCGGCGCGCCGTCGACCGTGACGACGCGCAGACCCATGGCCATCTTGCCGACGGTGCGGCCGCGCAGCAGCCACTCGCACAGCCAGGGATAGGCCACCAACGCCGCGAAGACCGCCACCGCCCCGAGCGTGATCGCCGCCGTCTCGTTCGCCTTCACGACGACGGCGAGCAGCACGAACACGATCACCAGCAGCGAGAACTGGAGCAGCAGGTCGATGGCCGCGGCGGCGGCGCGGGTCCCGACCCCGGCGGTGTCGAGCTCGAGCAGGACCGCCTCGGGCGTGACGACGCCGCGGCGGGCCCTGCCGGGCCGGGTGGCGCCGACGGCGACCGGGACGTCGTGGCGCGGCGAGCTCACACCGGTACCGTACCGGTCGAGCCATGGACATCGACCGCTTCGTCGCCCGTCATCAGGGAGCCTGGCAGCGCCTCGACCAGCTGTGCGCGCCCCGGCGCCGGCGCGGACGGCTGGCCCCCGCCGAGCTCGACGAGCTGCTCACCCTGTACCAGCGGGTGTCGGGACACCTGTCGTACGCGCGAACCGAGCTGGGCGACGCCACCCTGGTCACCCGCCTCACCAACCTGGTCGCCACCGCCAACGGGGTCGTGTACGGCCGTCGGGTGCGGCGGCGCGGCGGCGGCGGCCGGGCGCTGACCGCCGCGTTCCCGGGCGCCCTGTGGCGCATGCGCTGGTTCGTCGCCGTGTCGGCGCTGCTCACGCTCGTGCCGGCGGCGGTCATGGGCCTGTGGATCGCCAACTCGCGCGCCGCGCTCGACGCCAGCGCCCCCGCCGCCGTGCGCGAGGCGTACGTGAACCAGGACTTCGCCAGCTACTACTCGTCGAAGCCCGCCGTGCAGTTCGCCACCGAGGTCTTCACGAACAACGTGCGCGTGGCCATGTTGGCGTTCGCCGCCGGGGTGCTCGTGTGCGTGCTCACCGCGTGGATCCTGGTGCAGAACGGCGCCAGCGTCGGCATGGCCGGCGGCCTGTTCGCGGCGGCCGGCCAGCAGCCGAAGTTCTGGGGGCTCATCCTCCCGCACGGCCTGCTGGAGCTGTCGGCCGTCATCATCGCCGGTGGGGCCGGGCTGCGCATCGGGTGGACGATCATCGACCCCGGCGACCGTCTGCGCACGCGGGCCCTGGTAGAGGAGGGCCGGCGGGCCGCCGTGGTCGTCCTCGGTCTCGTGCCGGTGTTCGGCATCGCCGGCACGATCGAGGGGTTCGTCACCGGTCGCGGCCTGCCCACCGCCGCGAGGGTCGGCATCGGGGTGTCGGTGTGCGCGGCGTTCTGGACGTACGTCGTCGTGCTCGGCCGAGTGGCTGCGCGGTCCGCCGGCGCGGACCCCGCCGGCGACAGCGCGGGCGCGCCGGCGTGAGCGTCTACCCCGATCGTCCCGACGGCACCGCCCGGATCGTCACCTGGAACCTGTGGTGGCGGTTCGGCGACGAGCCCGGTCGTCGGGTGCCCGCCATCGCCGACACGCTCGCGTCGCTCGATGCCGACGTCGTCTGCCTGCAGGAGGTGTACGGCGACGACACCGGCGTCGACGACGCCACCGCGCTCGGCGAACGCCTCGGCGGGCAGGTGGTGCGCAACGAGGTGCGGTACTACCAGGGTCGATCGTTCGGCAACGCCATCGTGAGCCGCTGGCCCGTCCGGCGCGCCGGTCAGCAACGGCTGCCCGGCGCCGACGGCCTGCCCGGCCATCGGACGGCGGTCTGGGTCGTCGTCGATGCGCCGTGTGGCGAGCTCCCGGTGATCTGCACCCACCTGGCGTTCCGCTTCGACGAGTCCGCGCTCCGTCAGACGCAGGCCGCGGCGGTGGCGGAGCTGGCCGCCGAGCTGCGCGGCGACGACCCGGGCGAGCGGCCGCCGGTGGTGCTGTGCGGCGACCTGAACGCCGTGCCCGACAGCGACGAGCTCCGCCAGCTCACCGGCCGCAGCGTTCCCGCCGTGCCGGGCCTGGTGTTCACCGATGCGTGGCCGCAGGTCCGCACCGACGCTGGCAACACGTGGGTGGGCCGCAACCCCTACCTGGCCACCGCAGCGTGGCCCGAGCGCCGCCTCGACTACGTGCTGCTCTCGTGGCCGCGACGCGCGCCTGTCGGCAAGCCCGTGCAGGCGTTCCTGGTGGGCGACGGACCGGTCGACGGCATCTGGCCGAGCGACCACCTCGGCGTCGCCGTCGACCTGACCGTCCTCGGCTGAACCGAGGGGCGGCGCCTACAGCCGGCCCGTCGCCTTGAACGACAGGTAGGCGTCGGCCAGCTCTGGGGCGAGCCGACCAGGCAGCGCGTCGACCACGGTGGCACCCGCGGCGCGCAGCAGGTGGACGGTGCGACGCCGACGCTCGAGTGCGTCGAGCGCGGCGACGCGGCCGTAGGCGTCGGCGGGCTCGCGCACGGTCCGCTCGGCGAGCGAGGTCACGGCGGGATCGCGCACCGCACCGATCAGGACCAGGTGATGGCGGGCCACCACCGGCAACGCCGGCAGGAGCGTCTCGGTGACCGCCGCCTCGGCCAGCTCGGTGAGCACGATGATGAGCGACCGCCGACGGAAGCGGGCGACGGTGTGGGTGAACGCACCGTGGAAGTCGCTCTCGGCCAGCACCGGCTCGAGGTCGTACATCGCCTCGGTGACGACGCCGAGCTGGGTGCGCCGGGCGCTCGGCGGCACCACGGCGCGCACATGGCGATCGAAGGCCACCAGGCCCGTCCGGTCGCCCAGGCGCGTGGCCACGGCCGTCACCATCATGGCGGCGTCCATCGCGTGCTCGACCCGGGGGACGCCGGCCACCTGACCCGCCATCGTTCGCCCGTTGTCGAGCAGCACCATCACGGTCTGGTTGCGCTCCGCCCGGTACTGACGCACCACCGGTCGGTCGGCGCGGGCGGTGGCCGACCAGTCGATGCGTCGGAACTCGTCGTCGGCGCGGTACTCGCGCAGCTGCTCGAAGTCGGTGCCGCCGCCGTGGCCGCGCACGGAGCGGAGGCCGACCTCGAGCACCCGGGCCCGGTTGACGCGCAGCTCGGCCTCGCCCCGGCTGGGGAACGGTGGCAGCACGCGCAGCTCGCCCGGCAGCAGGCGCGTGGCCTGGCGCGCCACCAGGCCCAACGGGCCGACGACGCGCACGGTCACCACGTTGGGCGTGAAGCGGCCGCGCCGTGCGGGGCGCAGGCCGGTGCGCACGGTGGCCTGCGCCCGCGGGCCGAGCGCCACCGTGAAGCGGCGCCGCCCCGCGTGCAGCGAGGGGGCCAGCTCGTCGGCCACCGCCACGCGCAACGGGCGGTCGGTGGGATTGGCGACCGTCCACGCCAGCGACGAGGCCTCGCCGAGCCCGAGTGCGCCGGGCAGCTCTCGCGTCACCTCGACTCTCGAGGGCGCCACCGTGGCGAACCGATCGGCGACCAGGGCCAGGACCAGAAGGGCGTTCACGATCCAGAACACCCACCAGCGCGCCCCCGGCACGGCGAGCAGCGCAAGTGCCGCCGCGGCGACGGCGACGACGAGTCGGCGGGTGGGCAGCAGCACGTCGGCCGGCTACCGCGGGGTGGGGACAGCGGCGAGCACGCCGTCGAGCACCGTGTCGGCGCTGGCGCCCTCGAGCTCCAGCTCTGGCCGCACCATCACCCGGTGCCGAAGGCACGGTTTGGCCACGGCCTGCACCTCGTCGGGGGTGACGAACGAGCGGCCCGACAGCCACGCCCACGCCTTGGCCGCGTGGAGCAGCATCGTGGCCCCGCGGGGTGACACGCCCAGCGCCAACGATGGCGTCACGCGCGTGGCGCGGGCGAGCGACACGACGTACGCCAGCACGGCGTCGTCGACGCGCACGGCCGCCACCTCGCGTCGGGCTGCGGCCAGGTGGCCGGCGTTGGCCACCGTCCGCACCCCGGCGGCACGCACGTCGTGGGGGTCGAGACCGCGGTGGTGCAGCGCCAGCACGGCCCGTTCCTGCTCCTCGCTCGGGTAGCCCATCAGCAGCTTGAACACGAAGCGGTCGAGCTGCGCCTCGGGCAGCGGGTACGTGCCCTCGTACTCGATCGGGTTCTGCGTGGCCACGACCGCGAACGGGTCGGGCAGCGGGCGCGTGACGCCGTCGGACGAGACCTGGTGCTCCTCCATCGCCTCGAGCAGTGCGGCCTGGGTCTTGGGTGGCGTCCGGTTGATCTCGTCGGCCAGCACGAGGTTCGAGAACAGGGGACCCTGGCGGAACCGAAACGTGGTGCCGCCGCCATCGCGTTCCAGGATCATCTGGCCGAGCACGTCCGACGGCATCAGGTCGGGGGTGAACTGGACCCGCGAGAACTCCAGGTCGAGCGCGGCGGCCAGCGCCTTGACGAGCAGCGTCTTGGCTACGCCGGGCACGCCTTCCAGGAGCACGTGGCCGCGGACGAGCAGCGCGGTGATCAGCCCGGTGACGGCGCCGTCCTGGCCGATCACCACTTTGCCGACCTCGGCGCGCACGGCGACGAGCGCGGCGCGCGCCTCACCGTCGGCCAGGGGAGCGGCGCGCGGCGCAGCGAGGGGCGGGGGCGGCAGATCGGTCACGAGACCTCCTGGCGGAGCCGGTCGAGGCGGATGGCGTACGCCACCAGGCCGTCGTCGTCGGTGGGGAGCGGGCCGTCGAGCAGGGCGCCGACCGTACCCGACGGCATGCCGAGACGGGCGCACGCCAGCGCGTCGAGGTCGGCGAGCGGCGTCGACTCGGCCACGCCGAGCTGGTGGGCCAGGTGGCGGCGGGCGTCGTCGCGCAGCCGGGCGGCGTTGTGGGCGGCGTGTCCCGACCGGGCGGCCAACGCCCCGGCGGCGACGACCAGGCCGGACCCCGGCAGGGTCACCGGGTCGTCCTCGAGCACCGGGGCGCCGAGCCGGCGCGATCGCCACCACCCGAGCGCCAGAAAGGCCACACCGAGCTGGGCGAGCGCCATCCACACCCGGGTGGGCACGAGCTGGGCGAGCGTCTTGTCGCCTCCGAGGAGGTCGCTCTGCAGCACCACGACCTCGCGGCGGTCGTCGCGGCGCAGCAGCGCCAGGGCCAGCCCGGCGTTGCCGGCCCGGTCGAGGTTCCGGTTCAGGAACGGTGACGGGCCGCCGAGCGCCGTGACGCGACCCTGGCCCTGGGCCCGTTCGAGGACGAAGGCGCGACGGCCGTCGCCGAAGCAGCCGCGATCCTCGGGCCCGAGTGGGTAGGCGAGGTCGTCCTCGAGCTCGAGCTCGTCGAGCCCGTCGATGGCCGCCAGACGATCGATGGCGCACGTCCCGCGGGGCCACCGGCCGAACGCCGGCCCGGCACCCCCGTCGACGTCGGCGCCCGGGTGCAGGGCCGAGCCAGGGTCGGTGACCACGAGCGAGCCACCGCGATCGACCCACGCCAGCAGGTCGGCGCGCTGGACGCGCGCCAACCGGTCGTCGAGCACGAGCACGGTGACGGGCGAGCCGGGGGCGGGCACGGCGATGGACGTCCGCACGGTCACACCGTCGGCGCGCAGCAGGTCGGCGAGCGCCCGGGTGCCGTCGCCGGCCGTGGAGGCGGGGTCGAGCGGAGTGGTGACCCGACCCGAGGGGCTGGCGAACACGGCCACGGCGAGCGCCAGGACCAGCAGTCCGCCGGCCGCGGCCACGCCGACCGTCGACCGCCGGCTCGTCACGGCGTCGGCTCCGTCGTCGTCGGCGCGCCCGACACCTCGTCGGCCCGGGCCAGGGCACGGTCGAGCGCGTCGGCACCGACCAGCGCCTCGGGCCCGAGCGGATCGCCGCCGAACATTCCACGGTCGAACGCATCGGCGACGGTGGCGAACGAGGCGGTCAGCGCGGGCGCCCGGTCGGCCACCTCGGAGCGCTCGCGCCCGGTGGTGGTGCCGGCTACCGCCACCACCACGCCCCGGTCGCCCAGCTCGGACACCGCCGCCCGGTATCGGCACCGCAGCGCGTCGCGCCAACGCCCGGCGGCGGCGTGGGTGGCCGCCTCGGCGCGCCACTCGTCGGCCGAACGTCGGGCGACGTGCTCGACCACGGTGTCGCCCTCGGGCGGCGCGACGCGCCCGCCGGCGCGGCGCAGCCCGACGACGACGAGCACCACGAGGCCGACGATCGCCGCCAGCACCACGAGCCAGCCGAGCACGGCACCCCCACCGCCTCCGCTCAGGGTCCCGAACAGGCGGGCGAGCTGGCGACCGATCCAGCCCAGCACCCGCTCGACGACCCCGCGCCGGGGCGGGCGGAACTCGGGGCCGGCCAGGATCTCCGCGGCGCGGCGGCGGGCCTCGTCGGGATCGACGGCGACGTCAGCCAGCCAGCGCACGGCGCACCTCGTCGGTGACGCCGGCCGGCGCGGCGAACGCCCGATCGGTGTCGATCTGCAGGTCGAGACCCTCGGCCCGGACGCGCAGGTCGAGGTAGGCGAGCGTGGCCGCCGCCGCGGTGAGCGGCAGGGCGACGAGCACCTGCAGCTGGCGGGCCCCCGCATCGAACAGCCACGACCATCGGCTCAGCGGCCCGAGTTGGGCGAACGCCAGCGGCAGGGCCGAGAAGGCGATGCCCAGCAGCGACGCGACCAGACCCGAGGCCAGGAACACTCCGAGCACGGGCCAGAAGCGCGTTCGACCGAGTCGCCACGACCGGCGCAGGCCCGCCACCGGTCCGATGCGCTCCACCGCGATGGCCGGTGTGACCACGAGGAACAGGGCGGACACTGCGATCGGGCCGACGACGGCGACCGCGCTGACGACGACGAGGAGGTGCCCGAGCACCCACGCCGTCGCGACGCGGGGGACCTGGCGCAGGGCGAGCCGCAGCGCCGGGCCGGCCGTGAGCTCGTTGCCGAGACGTTCCGCCGTCACGAGGTGGGCCACCGCCGTGGCGGCGAACTGGTTGGCGATGGCCGCGACGAGGGCGAGGACCACCACCAGCACGACGTCGGTACCGCCGGCGCCGAGCGCGGTCGTGGCCCCGAACACGCTCGGGTTGACGCCGGCGCAGGTGTCGCGGGACCGACAGGCGAGTGCCGAGACCACCTGCACCGGCAGCGTGGCGGCGAGCGTCACCCCGACGACGGCGCCGACGCGTTGCCGCCAGAACGACGTGGCCTGGTCGACGATCTCGAACGTGGCGAGCGGGCGGAGCGCATGGCGGACGTCGGCCGGCGCGGCGGGACGGAGGACGCCGGCGACGGGCCCGGTCGACCGAGCAGGCGCCCCCGGGCCCGTGGGGTCCGGGGGAGGCGACGCCGCCCGATCCGGTTCCGCCCACGGCTGCACCCCGGCATTCTGGCCCGTGTGACGCCGATCGGGCGCGTTGGGCGCCGCGGTTCGGGGACGGACGGCCAGACTGGACGGATGGACGACACCCGACGTACCGCCGGACCGGCGGCTGTTCGTGACGGAGTCGGCTTCGGCGCAGGGACGTACGGCGCGTCGTTCGCCGATGTCTACGACGCCTGGTACGGCGACCTGCCCGGGGCAGACGCGGCGGTGTCGTTCCTGGCCGATCTCGCTCTGTCGGGGCCGCCCGGGCCGGTGCTGGAGCTGGGCATCGGCACGGGGCGCCTGGCCCTGCCCTTGGCCGAGCGGCTGGCGCCCCACGGGCGCGCCGTCGCGGGCGTCGACGCCTCCCCCGCCATGGTCGAGCGGCTGATGGCCAAGCCGGGCGCCGGCACCGTCGCCGTGACGGTCGGCGACATGGCCGCGACGGAGCCACCGGGGCCGTTCGCCCTGGTGTTCGTGGCCCTGAACACGTTCTTCAACCTCGACACCGAGGCCGCCCAGCGCCGCTGCCTGGCCAACGTCGCCGCCCGCTTGATGCCCGGCGGCCGCTTCGTGGTCGAGGCCGCGGTGCCGGCGGGCGTCGAGGAACGGGCCCGCGACCATGTGGGGATCTCCGCCATCACGGCCGACCGGCTCGTGCTGACCGCCACCCGGGAGGACCCGGACACCCAGACGGTGACGGGGCAGCACGTCGAGCTCGTCGACGGCGACCGGGTGCGGCTGCGGCCCTGGCGCATCCGTTGGATCCGTCCCGACCAGCTGGACCAGCTCGCCGCGGAAGCGGGCCTCACGCCCACCCACCGCTACGGTTCGTGGTCACTGGAAGCGTTTTCACACATATCTGCTCAACATGTCTCCGTGTTCCGTAGGTGAGGCGTAGGCTTTCGACCTGAGATGAGCCAGCTTCGCCTCAACCCCCTGAACGGCCGGTGGGTCACCGTCGTTGCGGAACGCGCCCAGCGGCCCTCCGATTTCGCCCCTCGAGTCGCCCAGGTCGAGGCCGATCCCGCTCGTCCCTGTCCGTTCTGCCCGGGCCAGGAAGAAGCCACGCCGCCGGCCCTCGAGACCTACGACAGCGACGGCGGCTGGGTCGTGCGGGTCGTCCCCAACCTGTACCCGGCGTTCTTCGGCGACGACTCCATGGCCGTGCGCAACCTCGGTCCGGTCCACGTGCAGGCCGCGGCCAGCGGCATCCACGAGGTGTTCGTGTTCTCGCCGGTCCACAACGAGACGTGGGCCGACCTCGACGACCGCGACGCCGCCGCAGTGATGGGTGCCCTCCGGGACCGCCTGCGCGATCACGCCCTCATGCCCCACGTGCGCTACACGCAGGCCATCGTGAACCAGGGTCGCGAAGCCGGCGCCTCGCTCGCCCACCCCCACGGCCAGCTCCTCGGCGTGCCGTTCGTGCCGGGCGAGATCCTCGACGAGGAGCGGGCCTTCGCCCGCTTCGACGGCGGCTGCATCCTGTGCACCACCGCCGAGGCCGAGCTGGCCGACGGAGGCCGCATCGTCTACGCCGACGACCACGCCGTCGTGGTGTGCCCCTTCTGGAGCGGCACGCCCTACGAGCTGCTCGTCATCCCGCTGAACCACGACGCCCACCTGCAGGACTCCGACGACGACACGCTCACCGCGGTCGGCGTGGCCCTGCGCAACGCGCTCGCCGGCCTGCGCAACGCCGTCGGCGACGTGGCCTACAACCTCGTGTTCCACACGGCGCCGCACCGCCACGACGGGCCGTTCCACTGGCACGCCCATGTGTGGCCGAAGCTCGTGACCACGGCTGGCTTCGAGATGGGCACCGGCGTGCTCATCAACATCATGCCGCCCGAGCAGGCGGCACAGGAGCTGCGCCAGATCGGCGCCACCACCGCCAACGCCACCTGACCGACGCCACCGTTGCGACACACGTCGCATGCGCCCCGTCGAGGTTCGCGCCGCCGACGGCGGCATGCTGACGGGGTGACCTCCATCTACGTGTCCATCGTCATCGATGCCCCGCCCGCCGAGGTGTGGTCGGTCGTCGAACCCGTCGAGCGCCACGTGGACTGGATGGCGGACGCCACCGCCATCCGCTTCGAGGGCGAGCAGACCCGGGGGGTGGGCACCCGGTTCGTGTGCGACACCAAGGTCGGCCCGCTGAAGCTGGCCGACCTCATGGAGATCACGTCGTGGGTGCCCGAACGCGAGATGGGCGTACGCCACCAGGGCCTCGTCACCGGCACGGGCCGCTTCACCCTCACGCCTTCGGCCGACGGCGGCACGCTGTTCGCCTGGGAGGAGGCGCTGCGCTTCCCGTGGTACCTGGGTGCGCGGCTCGGCGAGGTCGTTGGCGGTCAGCTCGTGCTCAAGGCCATCTGGCGGCGCAACCTGCGCTCGCTCAAGCGGCTGGTGGAGCGCTCGGCCCGGCCGTTGGGCTGACCGGCAGCACCAGGTTCACGCGCTCGGCCAACGCCACGAGGGTGGCGCGCCGAGAACCGGCCCGTAGCGCCGCGTGCACGAGCTCCTGCACCGCGTCGTGGGGCAGCGCCACCGGCAGCGACCACGCTTCCTGCGCGGCCAGGTCGGCCAGCGATGCTGCGAGGGGTCCGAGCGCTCCGGGCGTGGCGGCCGCCGCCACCAGCAGCGCCCAGCGGCGGCGGACGGCGTCGGGTCGCTCGCCGGGCAGCGGCCGAAGGTCGAGCGGTTCGCCCTCGAGCTCGGCCAGCGCGTCGACGGCCGACCAGCCGGCGGGCGCGTCCCACGGGGCGGCGTCGGCGGCGCGGAGCCGACCGTCGATGAGCGCGCCAGGCACCACGACCGCACTGACCCGCCACCGCAAGGTCCGGCCCGTGCGCACGTCGCGCACGGCGAGCGGACCGTCGATCGCCACCGGGCCGGCGCCCTCGACGGGCGCAGCACCCTCGGGCACCTCCACGAGCTCCCACGCGGGGGCCACCTCGCTCAGCGGGCGCCCGGCGGCATGGGTGGCGAGGGCGGCCGCGGCCACCTGCGCACCGGTCACGGCCACACCGGCCACGCGCCGCTTCCAGATGGCCCCACCGGAGCCTTCGGCCGGGTCGTTGCTGACCGCCATGTCGAGCAGGCGGAGGAACTCGCCGAGCGGGGGTTCGTCGCCCACCTGCGCCAGCCGCTCCATGCAGTGCGCAGCGTGGCGCATCACCTGCAGCGTCTCGATGCCGGCCAGGTCCCAGAAGAACCAGCCGCAGCTCGTGTACATGGCCAACGCCTCGCGCTGCATCTCGAGCAGGGTGAGCGCCTCGACAGGATCGCCGCCGGGCAGCAGATGGCGGTCGAGGAAGTCGGCCCGCTGCGACGGGTCGAGCACGACGCGCGCATAGTCGTCGCGAGCCGCCCACACGTCGACCAGGTGCCGGCCGCCGCGCCGCTCGAACACGCGACCCGCGTGATCGCGCAACACGTCGAGAGCGGCGCGCAGTGGCGCCCTCCAGAGCTGGTTGGCGTTGGCCATGCCGCCGGTGGAGCAGCCGCAGTCGGTGCTCCACCGGCCCACGCCGTGGGCGCAGCTCCACGCGCTCGTCTTCACCGTCGCCGTACCGGTCGGCGGGTTGGCGCGCAGCCACTCGGCCAGACCGCCGCTGGCGATGCCGTGCGCCGGTGCCGCCGCGCTGAAGGCGTGGGCGATGGCGCGCTCGGTGAACTTGTGGTGGTGGCCGAACGTCTCGCCGTCGGTGGCAACGGCCACGAGCCCGTCGGGTGCGGCCGCCGCGGCTGCGGTCACGAGCACCTCACCCGAGCGGAGCGCGGTGCCGAACGCCACGTCGTGGCTGAGGGGGCCGTCGTAGAACACGAGCGCCATCGAACCGCGTCCATCCGGGTGGTCCCACCGGTAGGCGCGCCCGGGCTCGGGCGTGGTGGTCGACTGGTACGGCGACAGGATGGTGAACCGCACGCCCTCCTCGACGCAGATGGCGAGCACCGACTCGTCGACCGCGGTCTCGGGCAGCCAGATCCCCTCGGGCTCGCGTCCGAAGCGGTGGCGGAACGCAGCGAGGCCCCAACGGATCTCCGTGCGCACGTCGCGGGGGTCGGCCAGCGGGAGGATCACGTGGTGGTACGGCTGGGCGATGGCGCCGCGACCTGCGGCGTCGCCCGTCACCATGCGCTCGAGCGTGGTCGGCGCGTGGGCGACCATCCAGCGGTCGAGCGTCGGGCCCAGGTTGAACGATAGGAGCGCGTAGTTGTTGACGATGTCGACGACCTTGCCGTGGCCGTCGATCAGCCGGGCGGCACCGTTCGGACGGTACGCCTCGGCGTCGATGCGGGCGTTCCAGTCGTGGAACGGCGCGGCCGACGGTTCCACGGGCATCGCCTCGGTGAACGGATCGTGCCGGGGCGGCTGGTAGAAGTGGCCGTGCACGACGACACGCGGGGACATCGGTGTCACCTTAGGATCATCGGCAGCCCGCTCGCTGGGTGAAGCACGCCGACCCAGATCGCGCCAGTCGACCGGCGCGAGTCAGACGGCGCGCGTCACGCGAGCGGCGAAGCACCCCGGGGCAGCGTTGTGCACGTGGACCTGCACCGTGGCGTCGTCGGCGAAGAGCTCGGCGAGGACGCGGCGCAGATCTTGACCCTCCACGACGTGGCCCCCGAGCATCATCTCGTCGGCATCGAAGGCCCGAAGCGACAGGCGACGACTCGTGAGCTGCACGGGCGGGTCGGCGGTCGGCGCGGCCGGGCCGCACGGCTCCCGGTGCAGGAACACCGGGCTGGGTGTGCGGTAGGGCGACGTCGACGACGCGTCGAACGGGTCGTACGACACGAGCACGAGCTCCTCGCCCACCCGGGCATCGCGCAGGCACTGGCGGCACGGCCAGCCGGGCTCGCTGTCCGCCACCTTCACGACGGTGGCGGCGGCCCGCAGCCCGTCGGCGGTGACGGGGTCGATGGCGTGGATCCGGTACGTGGCGGCGGTGGCGATCATGGCTCCATGGTGCAGCCCGCGGCGGCGACTGGCTGGCGGGAATCGGTCGAGGCGTACGCTGCGCCGAGGGCGCGTCGAACGTCGGCGCGGACGGAGGGGGACGGACGTGCTGCCGAGCGAGATAACGGGCGTGGCCGCGCAGGCGGGCGCCTTGTTGAAGGCGAGGGGCGAGACGGTGGCGGTGGCCGAGGGTTCGTGCGGCGGCCTCGTGTCGGCGGCGCTGCTCACCGTGCCCGGCGCCTCGGCGTACTACGTGGGGGGCACGGTGATCTACACGATCGCCGCCAGCAAGGCGCTCGTCGCCGGGGCGATCCCCACGCCGCCGAAGCTCCGCGGCGCCACCGAGCCGTTCGCCCGGTACCTGGCCGAAGCGATCGCCACGAAGCTCGGCACCACGTGGGGCATCGGCGAGGGCGGCGCCACGGGTCCTGCCGGCAACCGGTACGGCGACCCGTCGGGCCACGCGTGGCTGGCGGTCCACGGCCCGGTGTCGGCCACGCGCCACCTCCTGACAGGCGACGACGACCGCGAGCGCAACATGATCGCGTTCGCCGCCGCCGCGCTGGCGCTGTTCGTGCAGCAACTCGAAGCCGCGTAGGGTCCGGCCATGGAGATCGGCGCGGTCCTCCCGCACAACGAGATCGGCACCGACCCGGGCGCCATCAAGGCGTACCTGCAGGGCGTCGAGGAGATGGGCTTCACCCATCTGCTCGTGTACGACCACGTGCTCGGCGCGGCCCGCGACCGGCCCGGCGGCTTCAGCGGTGCGTACGACTCGACCACCGCGTTCCACGAGCCGTTGACGTTCTTCGCGTTCGCGGCTGCCGTGACGAGCCGGCTCGAGATGGTGTCGACCGTGATGATCCTCCCCCAGCGCCAGACGGTGCTGGTGGCGAAGCAGGCCGCTGAAGTGTCGGTGCTGTCGGGTGGGCGCGTGCGCCTGGGCGTGGGCACGGGCTGGAACAAGATCGAGTACGACGCGCTCAACGAGCGCTTCGACAACCGCGGCCGGCGCCAGGCCGAGCAGATCGAGCTCATGCGTCGTCTGTGGACCGAGGACGTCGTCGACTTCCGCGGCGAGTTCCACACGGTGGAGCTGGCCGGCATCAACCCGCGACCGGCGGTGTCGATCCCCATCTGGTTCGGCGGATCGGCGCCGGCGCTCCTCGAGCGGTGCGCCCGCCTCGGCGACGGCTGGATGCCGCTGGGGTCACCGAACGACAAGTCGGCCGAGGTGCTCGCCGCCATCGCGGCCCGCCGCGCCGAGCTCGGCAGGACGATGGACGGGTTCGGCGTGCAGGCCCAGGCCCAGTACGCGGGCGGCTCGCCCGAACGCTGGCGCGGCCATCGCGACAAGTGGGCGGCGCTCGGCGCCACCCACCTGGCCCTCGCCACCCACAACGCCGGCGCCACCGACGCCGACGGTCACCTGGCGCGCCTGCGCGAGTACCGCGACGCCATCGCCGGCTGATCACGGCGTGCCCGCCGAGCCGTTCCCCCGACGGCTGCGGCAACGCGTCGCCCATGCCGATCAGCGCCAACGGCTCCTGGCCGCCGGCCCGGTCGGTGCCGCCGCGGGCGCGCTCGTCGGCCTCGTCGGCTCGTGGCAGCTCGCCGTGCTGGCCGGCTGGGACGTGGCCGCACTGCTGTTCGTCGTGTCCGTCTGGCTCTTCCTGCCCGTGCTCGACGCCGCAGCCACCGAGCGGGTCTCGACGCGCGAGGACGACAGCCGCGCTGCGGTCGACGTCATCGTCGTGGTCTCGAGCCTCGTGAGCCTCGTCGGGGTGGTGGTCGGCCTGACCGAGGCCGGCAACCGCCAGGGGACCACGGCCGCCGTGCTCACGGTCGTGGCGGTGCTCACCGTGCTCGTGTCGTGGGTGACGGTGCAGACCCTGTTCACGTTGCGGTACGCCCGGCTGTACTACACGGCTCCGGTCGGTGGCATCGCGTTCGGCGACGCCGACGAGCCGCCCGACTACCTCGACTTCGCCTACCTCGCCTTCACCGTCGGCATGACGTTCCAGGTGTCCGACACCGACATCGCCAGCCGGGCCGTGCGTCGCACGGTGCTGCGCCATGCGTTGCTGTCGTACGTGTACGGCACGGTGATCGTCGGCGTCACGATCAACGTGCTGGGGTCCTTCATCGGCTGACGGGCGGGGCCGGACGGCGGCGTGGCAAACTCCCCCGCCGAACGACCGAAGGGCGGGCCCACGTGAGCGACGAGCGTTGGATCACCGATACGACCATCACGAAGCGGTTCCCCGTGTGGACGCGCGGCAACGCCGCCGACGTGTTCCCCGATCCGATCAGCCCGCTCATGTGGACCTTCTACTGGCTCCCGGCCATCATGCCCGCCCTGCGCGACGCCTACATCGCCAATGGCGTGCTCGACTGGGACGAGTACGAGGACCCGCTCCACCCCGACTCGTTCGGATGCTTCGGCGGCTACCTCTACAACCCGCTCTCGCTCACGAGGCTCATGGGTGCCCGCATGCCCGGGGTGACCCCCGAGCTGATCGACCGGGCGTTCTTCGACGACCGGCCCGAGGTACCGCCGTACGTCGAGGAACCGTGGCACGTGTCGCCGAAGCACGCCGAGAAGCTGACCGCCACGATGGCGTCGGCGATGACCGTCACGTCGTACCCGGCGCTCGACGAGGACAAGGCGTTCGCCGACAGCCTGCGGGAGCGGCGCCCCGACCTGCGCACGCTGACCGACCAGGGCGTGCTGACCCTGGCCCGCTCGGTGGTCCCGTACCTCCACCAGGCCATGCGCACGGGCATGGTCGTCTCGGCCCTCATGTCGATCGGCCCCGGCGCGCTCGGCGCCATCTGTGAGGGCCTGGGTGACCCGACCATCACCATCCGGCTGCTGGCCGGCGTCGAGGTCGACTCGGCCAAGCCCAGCTTCGCCATGTGGGAGCTGTCGCGCCGCGCCCGCGCCTCCGCCGAGCTGAACGCGGCGTTCGAGGCCGGCGTCGACGGCCTGCTCGACCGGTTGCGGTCCAGCGGTTCGGCCGACGCCGCGGGCTTCCTCGCCGCCTTCGACGAGTTCCTCTTCGCCTACGGCTCGCGCGGCCCGGGCGAGTGGGACGTGATCGCCAAGGCATGGGAGGCCTACCCCGCCGTCGCGCTGTCGGCCATCGACCGGATGCGCGTCAGCCCCGACGAGTCGTCACCCGTGACCCGCCACGACGCCTCGGTGGCCGAGAAGGACCGCCTGCTCGCCGACGTGCGCTCCAAGCTGGCGGCCGACCCCGACACGCTCGGCGTGTTCGAGGCGGCGCTGCACTCCAGCGAGCTGCACCTGGCGGGCCGCGAGCGCTACAAGACGAACTGCATCAAGCTGGTCGGTGAGATGCGCATGTGCCTGCTCGAGCTCGGCCGTCGCTTCGTCGAGCGCGGCGTGTTCGACTCGCCCGAGCAGATCTACATGCTCGTGGCCGACGAGCTCGATCGGCTCTTCGTCGAACCCGAGCGGTTCACGCCGATCGTCCGCGACCGGCAGGCCCGCTACCGCGCCCTCTACGAGCTCGAGCCGCCGTTCATCGTGAACGGCGAGGCGCCGCCGATGTCGACGTGGGCCCGCAAGGCCGATCACCACGTCGCCGTGGCCGCGGCCGGCACCGTGCTCACAGGCGTCGGTGGTGCCGGCGGCGTCGCCACCGGCCGGGCCCGGGTGATCCTCGACCCGACCGACCCGTTCGCGCTCGAGCCGGGCGACATCCTGATCGCGCCGAACACCGACCCGTCGTGGGTGCCGTTGTTCGTGCCGGCCGCCGCCGCCGTGGTGAACGTCGGCGCCATGGGCAGCCACGCCATGATCGTGTCGCGCGATCTCGGCATCCCGTGCGTGGTCTCGGTCACCGACGCCACCATGAAGATCGCCGACGGCGCCATGATCACCGTCGACGGCAACGCCGGCACCGTCACCATCCACTGACCCGCGTCACCGGCGGCGCCTGCCTACCGCTGGGCAACGACCGCCGCAACGATGCGGTCGACAAGCTCGAACGGGAAAGGCGCCGACAGCGGGAAGCGCAAGGTGTCCTTGGCCGCCCGGTAGGGCGCGAGCTCCGCGGCCAGTTCCTCGTCGACGTCCGGCGCCGGGTAGATCCCGAGGTGCGACTTCCACGCGCCGACGAAGAAGTACCCGGTGGACGAGAGCGTGAACTTCGCCATGCCGTAGGCGATCTTCTCGGTGACGTCCGGCGCGCCCGCCCGGATGCGGCGATGGATCTCGCGCAGCGTCGGCTGCACGGCGGCCGTGCAGCCCTCGATGTACGCCTCGACGGTCGTCGGCTTGTCGCTCACCGTTCGTGCCTTCCCACTCGCCGTTGCGATGTCGACGGGGCCGGCCGCTCGAACTCATCGCCGTGCTCGACCGGTTCCCCTCAGGCCCAGTGGCGCACGGCGGCCGTGACGCCGGCACCGAGCAGGATCACGACGGGCAGCGGGGCCTTGCGCCACGCCGCCACGGCGGCGGCGCCGACGCCCCAGGCGCGGGCGTCGAGCACCAGGTGCCGATCGGTCACGAACGTGTTCACGACGACGAGCGCCGGCAGCAGCGCGGCCGGCAGCAGGTCGACGCAGGCCTGCAACCGAGGCGGCAACGTGCGCCCGCCGAGCACCACCAGCCCCAACGCCTTGAACCCGTACGCCCCGGCACCGAGCGCCAGGATCACCCACCAGCTCATCGGGCCGGCACCTCGCGCAGACCGACCAGTACCGCCAGGGCGGCGAGCAGGATCGGGGCGCCCGGCGGCAGCACCGGCGTGAGTGCCAGCGCTATCACCGCTCCGAGCACGCCCGCCAGACGGCCGCCGACCTTGGAGAGATGAGGGATGAGCAGTGCCACGAAGCCGGCCGGGAAGGCAGCGTCGAGCCCGAGCGCGGCCGGATCCGAGAGGCGGTCGCCCACCAGCGCGCCGACGAGTGTGCCCAGGTTCCAGAACACGTAGATGCCCACACCGGTGGCCCAGAAGGCTTCGATGCGCCGCCTCGAGTCGTGCTGGGCCAGCGCCATGGCCGTCGACTCGTCGATGACGAACTGGGCCGCCACGAGGCGGCGGACCCGGCCCTCGGGTAGCACGCGAGACATGGCCAGCCCGTACACCCCGTTGCGGGCGGCCAGCAGGAGCGCGCTGCCGAGTGCGGCATACGGTGACCCGCCCGACGAGATGACGCCGACGGCCGCGAACTGGGAGGCCCCGGTGAACACGAGCAGGCTGATCGTGCACGTCTGCGCCACGGTCAGCCCGGCCTGCACGCCCAGCACCCCGTACGACACGGCGTAGGCGCCGACGGCCAGCGAGAGCAGCACGCTGGCCACGACGGGCGATTTCGACGCCATCGCCCCGGATTCGGGGCGCGCGCCAACCTCGTCGGTCACGCCGCTACCTCACTGGTCGGCGCCGAGCCAGACGACGCCGAGCGGCGGCAGGCTGATCCGGGCGGACGCCGGCTGGCCGTGCCATGCCATGCGCTCGGCCTCGACGCCGGGTACGCCGGCGTTCCCGGAGCCTCCGAAGCGGGGATCGTCGCTGTTCATCAGGCAGTGCCACCAGCCGGCCCAGGGCAGGCCGATCACGTAATCGTGGCGTGGCACCGGCGTGAAGTTGGCGATGCAGATCACGGCCTGCCTCGAGTCGGCCGACCACCGCATGAACGCGAACACCGAGCGCTCCATGTCGTCGGCCTCGAGCCACTGGAAGCCCGACGGCTCGTGGTTGCGCTCGTACAGCGCCGGCCAGGCCTCGGCCGTGTGGTTGAGCGAGTGGACCAGCTGGCGGACGCCGCGGTGCCGTTCGCCGTCGAGCGCGGCCCAGTCGACGCCTCGCTCGAGGCTCCACTCACCCCACTGGGCGATCTCGCCGCCCATGAACAGCAGCGGCGCGCCCGGGTAGGCCCACATCCACGTGTAGAGCGACCGGAGGTTGGCGAACTGCTGCCACTCGTCGCCGGCCATCTTGCCGATCAACGAGCCCTTGCCGTGCACGACCTCGTCGTGCGAGAGCGGCAGGCAGAACCGTTCCGTGAACGCGTAGATCAGACCGAACGTGAGCTCGCGGTGGTGCCACCGGCGGTGCACCGGATCGTGGGCGAAGTAGCCCAACGTGTCGTGCATCCAGCCCATGTTCCACTTGTGGGTGAACCCGAGCCCGCCGTGGTGGACGGGGTGGGTGACCTGCGGCCACGCCGTCGACTCCTCGGCGATGGTCAGCACGCCGGGGTGGGCGCCATGCACCACGGTGTTGAGCTCGCGCAGGAAGCCGAGCGCCTGGAGGTTCTCGCGGCCGCCGTACTGGTTCGGCACCCACTCGCCGGAGTCGCGCGAGTAGTCGAGGTAGAGCATCGACGCCACGGCGTCGACGCGCAGGCCGTCGATGTGGAACTCGTCGATCCAGTACAGAGCGTTGGCCACGAGGAAGTTCCGCACCTCGTGCCGGCCGTAGTTGAACACGAGCGTGCCCCAGTCGGGGTGCTCGCCTTGACGGGGGTCGGCGTGCTCGTACAAGGCGGTGCCGTCGAACCGGGCGAGCGCCCAGTCGTCCTTCGGGAAGTGGGCCGGCACCCAGTCGACGATCACGCCGATGCCGCGCTGGTGCAGATGGTCGACGAGGTAGCGGAGGTCGTCGGGCGTACCCCATCGCGCGGTCGGCGCGAAGTAGCCGGTGACCTGGTAGCCCCACGATCCCGTGTAGGGGTGCTCGGCCACGGGCATGAGCTCCACGTGCGTGAAACCGAGATCGACGAGGTAGTCGGCGAGCGGTTCGGCCATGTCGCGATAGCCGAGCCCGGGTCGCCACGAACCGACGTGCAGCTCGTAGATGCGCAACGGTCGACCCACTCCCTGGTGGTCCGCCCGCCCGGCGAGCCAGGCTTCGTCGGCCCAGCGGTGCGTGCTCGGCGCCACCACGACGCTGGCGTTCGCCGGCGGCGCCTCGCAGCGGCGGGCCATCGGGTCGGCTCGCAGCGAGACGTTGCCCGACGCGTCGGTGACGGCGAACTTGTAGCAGGACCCGGCCTGGGCCCCCACGGCGAACCCGCCCCAGATGCCCGACACCCCCTCGGGCACCAGCGGGTCGGCCTCGGCCTGCCAGCCGTTCCAATCGCCCACGACGGCCACCGATCGTGCGTTCGGCGCCCAGACGGCGAACCTCGTACCGGTCGGGTCGACGTGGGCGCCGAGGACGTCCCAGAGCCGGTGGTGGCGGCCTTCGCCGAACAGGTACAGGTCCATCTCGCCGAGCAGCATCAGCCCGAACCGTAGCGGAGCCCCGGCGCCCGCTCCTGCGGGTCAAGTGGCGGAGCGTCACCGAGTGACCCTGCTCGGTGCTGACCAACCGGGAAACCTGTTCGCTACAGCGCAAGTAGTCACGGTGTCCCGTGCCAAGCGCACGGTCGTGCTTCATCATGCGATCCAGGAGCACGCGATCCCGGCGGGGACCGGTGTAGGGGCGAGGAGAGGTTCAGTGGGCGAGGCGGAGCCGATCGACATCGACGGCGGGCTCGGATTCAACGCACCCATCGGCGCACCCATCGGCCGAAACGGGCACTCGTGCGGAGCGCCTCCTGTCCGGGCGGCGCTGCCACCTCCCGGTGCGCCGGGTCTGCATGCGGTCGCCGGCGCTGCTCTGACCCCCGGTCAGGTCCTGGCCGCGCCGAACGGCGGCCGCCTGCGCCACCTGCCGCCCCCGGCGATCGTCGCCGACGCAGTGCCCCTCGACCTCGACGCCCTCGAGGATGCCGCCAAGCGCGCCCGCACCCGTCAGCCCTCCACCGGGGACGACGACCCGACCGCCCTTCGGCTGCTCGCTGCGCCCACCCGTCCGATCGCCAACCCCATGGCGCCGCCTCCCTCGATGGATTCATTGCGCCTCCGGCCGCCGGCGCGCGCCGCCATCTCCGGCGACGATGCCGTGATGGCGTCGACACCGACCGCCGCCCCGGTCGTCGTCCCCGTGTGGCCCCCTACCAGCACCCCGACGGGCACCAACGGCACCAACGGCACCAACGGCACCAACGGCCACGATCGCGAGGCGAGCCGCCGCGACGCCGTCACCGCGGCCATGCGGGGGTGGTCGATCGACCGTCCGGTCGAGACCGACGGCGCGAGCGCGGAGGCGCCGGCGACCGTCGCGGCCGAGGCGGAGCGGCATCGTCGCCGCCCCGGCATGCTCGTCGGTTCCGTGATCGCGTTCGTGGCCATCGCGCTGGGCACGGCGCTGTGGGCACAGAACCGCCGAGGTGGCGACACGGCACCCGCCGCCACGGCCAGCACCGCCACGACGGCGGCGCCCGTCGTCACCACCGCCCCACCGTCCACCCCGGTCACCGCCGCGCCCGCCAGCACCACCGCGGTCCCGCCGACCACGGTGCCCACCCCGGCCAGCACCGTGCCCGTGACGAGCGCCAGCATCGCCCCGACGCCGACAACGGCCGCCGCCGTCGCACCCGACGTGCCGCCCTCGGCGGCCTCCGTGCTCGGGACCACCGTGCTCAACCGCGACCTGCTCGACGCGTTGGGCAAGGGCACGCTGCCGGGAGGCCAGGCGTGGCCCCGCGCCACGTTCGTCGACGGCAAGCTCGTCGTCACCGGCGCCGCGCCGACAGCGGCCGACGTCGACGCCATCATCCGTTCGGCCCGCACGCTGACGGCGAGCCCGGACGCGGTGGTGAACCAGCTCGTGGTCGACGCCTCGGTGCCGCAGGTGCGCTACCTGACGGTGCAGTTGTTCACCAACGCGATCTTCGACCGGGGGTCGACGACCATCCGCAAGGACAGCGAAGGCGTGTTCGAACTGTGGGCCAAGCGGCTGCGCGACGACCCGGGCCGCAGTCTGGTCGTCATCGCCCATGGCGACGGCACGAGCACCGCGTTGGCGAGCAGCCGGGCCAAGGCCTCGCTGGCCCGCCTGCTGGCGGCCGGTGGCGTCGCCCCGGAGCAGATCGAGGCCCAGTGGGCGGCGGGGGCCTCGACCGGCCCCCGCGTGACCTTCGCCATCACCATCGCCTGACCGGCCGCCCGCGGCGTGACGGGCCGCCCCCGGGGACCGGCGCGGCGCCCCCGCTAGGGTGACCAGCCGTGCGCGTCGCCATGGTCACGTGGGAGTACCCACCTCGCGTCGTCGGTGGCATCTCCCCGCACGTCGCCGGGCTGGCCCAGGCACTCGTCCGGGCCGGCCACGACGCGACGGTCCTGACGCTGGCCCACACCGACGCACCCGACGACGCCGTCGTCGACGGTGTGCGGGTGGTCCGTTGCCACACCGAGCTGCCGTGGGTGCCCGAGGAGAACTTCCTGGCCCGGATGGCATCGCTCAACCACCACCTGGTGCAGCTCTCGGCGCGGCTCGGCTCGTGGCGACCCGACGTGGTGCACGCCCACGACTGGCTGGTGGCCTGGGCCGGCGACACGCTGCGAACGCTGTGGGGGGCACCGCTCGTCGCCACGATGCACGCCACCGAACGCGGAAGGCAGGGCGGGCACATCCCCGCCGGGCAACCGTCCGGCATCAACGCCACCGAGTGGTGGCTCACGTACCAGAGCAGCCAGGTCATCTGCTGCTCGCGCTTCATGGTCGACGAGGTCCTCCACGCGTTCCAGCTCCCGCCCGCCAAGGTCCACTGCATCCCCAACGGGGTCGACGCCGACGACTGGTCGCCGCCCGTGCCGGCGCCGCGCCGGGGCGAGCACGGACCGCTCGTGGTGTCGTGGGGACGCGTCCAGTACGAGAAGGGCTTCCAGACGCTCGTCGAGGCCGCCGCCCGCCTGCGCCACGACATGCCCGGGCTGCGCGTCGTCATCGCGGGGCGCGGGGGCTACCTCGACGAGCTGCGCCATCTCGCCCACGTGCGCGGCGCCGAGCACCACGTCCACTTCCCGGGCTTCGTCAGCGACGACGAGCTGCGTGCGCTCCTCCACCGGGCCAGCGCAGCGGTCATCCCGTCGCTCTACGAACCCTTCGGCATCGTGGCGCTCGAGGCGCTGGCTGCCGGGGCGCCGCTGGTCGCCGCCGTCACCGGCGGTCTGGTCGAGGTGCTCGACGGCACCGGAGCCGCGCTCCTCTACCCCGCCGGCGATGTCGACGAGCTGGAACACCGCCTGCGGCGGATCCTCACCGAGCCGGCGGCGGCCGCCGCCGGCCAGCGCGCCGGCGCCACGCTCGTGCGCGAGCGCTACAGCTGGGACGCCGTGGCCGAGAGCACCGTGCCGGTGTACAAGGCGGCGCTCGTCGGCTGACGCCGGCGGCCTACGTCAGTTCGTGCCGCTGCCGACCACGTGCGCAGCGAGCGGCGGGAAGCCGTTGAAGCCCACCGACGAGTAGGTCGTGGTGTAGG
>JANPGL010000344.1:0-15902 GCA_031423915.1 Actinomycetes bacterium
CCTCTCGGCGCTGGGCATCCGCGGCCGGTGCCCAGGTCCCGTTCGCCCGGTCGAGCACGACCGGCGGCACCGACCGGTCGATGATGCCCGACGGGTCGGTGCCCGGGCACACGGCGACGTACAGCCCGGCGGCGAGCCGCACCGGGCACAGCGCGAGCTCGGTCGGGTCGACCGTCGGGGTGGCGAAGACCGACGTCGTCCACGAGCGCGACGTCAGGTCGAGCACAGCGGCCGTGCCGATCGATCCGGGCGCCGCCGAGCCGGGCAGCTCGTAGGGCGCCGCCTTCGAGAGCAGGACGACCCGCGTCGGCGTCGCCTCGATCCACGCGTCGCTGACCGGGATCGGCAGTGCCGGGAGGCGCTCCCAGCGGTCGCGCTCGACGTCGTGCAGCGCCACGATCTCGGTCCCGCCGAGCGTGGTGCGGACGAAGGTGCGCTCCCCGGTCCAGCCGATCGCCTGGGTGTCGCCACCCTGGTGCGGCGCGTACCACGTGCACCCGGACCCGCAGCCCGCCCAGGGCGGGTCCGACAGCGTGCGCCACACGTTCGTGGCCGGGTCGTACGCCGTCGGGTGCCGGAGCCCGCCGTCGAACGCCTGCGACTCGGCGGCGTACGTGACGAGCTCCCGGCCCGTCCACACGGTCATGGTCCCGGGTAGCGCGGCGGCCCACGGGTCGGGCGGTGCCGCCGCCGCCGAGACGGTGCCATCGGCGTGGATCACGTCGATGCGGACCGACGCCGGGCCGTTGTCGGCCACGATCTCCTGCACGTCCCAGCTCACGGCCACCACCGAGTCACCGGCCGGCACGAGGCTGAGCCGGCGCCCTGTGGCCAGGTCGAGCGGCACGCGCTCGAGGCGCCGATCGGTGAGGTCGAACCGGTCGACCTGGTTCGTGTTCGACAGCAGCAGCACCGAGCCGCGCTGGCGCACCGCCTGATCGACGGTCCCGACGGAGGCGGGCAGCACGGTGAGGGTGCCCGCCGCATCGATGATCGCGGCCCCCCGCCGGGCGCCGGCGCCGGTCACGACCGTGGCGTCGCCGGCCGGGAGCACCACGACGGTGCCGGCCGGGCTGGCGAGGTCGGCCAACCGGTCGGCCGCCGACACGGTCGTGGTCGTCGTGGCTGTCGTGGCTGGCGACGCGCTGGTGGCGGGCGCCACGGTGGTCGAGGTGGTCGAGGTGGTCGACGTGGTCGACGTGGTCGACGTCGGCACCGCCGACGTGGCGGACGTCGTGGTCGGAGCCGAGGAGGATCCGCCGCTGCAGGCCGCCAGTCCTACGACGGCCAGGACCGCCCATACGGTGCGCACACCGCGAGCAGACCACGAACCCCGGTCGCCCGCCAGAGCCGGTCGGCCCGACCCTCGCCACCAGGTGGGCCGGTAAGATCCGCGGACGTGGCGACATGGAACGCGATCGAGCAGGCCGAGCCGGCGTTCGCCGAACGTGTGCGCAGGCTGTTCGACGCCGGCCGTCACAAGACGATCGCCACCGTACGGGCCGACGGTTCGCCGCGGATCTCGGGCATCGAGTGCGAGTTCGTCGACGGCCAGTTGCGCTTCGGATCGATGGTCGGCGCGCGCAAGGGCGCGGACCTCGCTCGTGATCCGCGCTTCGCGCTCCACGGCCCCACATTCCATCCCGTGGAAGGCCGCGAGCGCGAGTGGCCGGGCGAGGCGAAGGTCGCCGGCCGCGCCGTCGCCATCGGCCCCGTGTTCGCAGGCGATGGGGGCGACCAGCCCCAGGGCACGATGTTCGTGGCGGACATCACCGAGGTCGTCATCACGGGCCTCGACGCCGAGGCGACCAAACTCGTCGTCGAGTCCTGGACGCCCGAGCGGGGGCTGCAGCGGATCGAGCGGGACTGACGAGCGGGCCCCGTGGCTCGGCGGGGCGGCGGCGCTAGAACAGGCGCAGGTTGGGGTTGGCCCCGGTCGAGAGCGGGCTCGGGCCGTCGGCGGCAAGGCGATGCCACGCCGCGGCGCCGATCATGGCGGCGTTGTCGGTGCACATGGCGCGGCTCGGCAAGAACACCCGATGCCCGGCCGCCGTGCCGGCGGCCTCGATGCGCGAGCGCAGCGACGAGTTGGCCGCCACGCCCCCGCCGATGGCCAGCGACGGCGCGTGCTCGGCCGCCGCCGCCCGCAACGCCTTGTTCACGAGCACGTCGACGACGGCCTCCTGGAACGAGGCCGCCACGTCGGCGGTGGCCACCTCGGGGTGCTTGCGGACGTAGTTGACCACCGCGGTCTTCAAGCCCGAGAACGAGAAGTCGAGTCCGTCGTCGCGCATCGAACGCGGAAAGGCGATGGCCGTCGCGTCTCCCTCGACTGACAGCCGGTCGATGGCCGGACCGCCCGGGTAGCCGAGGCCGAGGAAGCGGGCCACCTTGTCGAACGCCTCGCCCGCGGCGTCGTCGATGGTGGCGCCGAGGCGGCGGTACCGTCCGGGGCCGTCCATGGCCACGAGCAGCGTGTGGCCGCCCGACACGAGCAGCACGACGAGCGGCAGCTCGATCGTCGGGTCCTCCAGGAACGACGCATACAGGTGCGCCTCCATGTGGTTCACGCCGACGAACGGCCGGCGCCAGGCGAACGCCAACGACTTGGCCGCGGCCACGCCTACGAGCAGCGCACCCACCAGCCCGGGTCCGACGGTGGCGGCCACGGCGTCGATGCGCTCGGGCCCCACGCCCGCGGTGCGCAGTGCCTCGTCGACCATCGGGAGCACGAGCTCCAGGTGGGCGCGGCTGGCGATCTCGGGCACGACGCCGCCGTACACCGCGTGCAGATCGATCTGGGACGACACCACGTTGGAGAGCACCTCGTGCCCGCCCAGCACCACGGCGGCCGACGTCTCGTCGCAGCTCGTCTCGATGGCCAGCACCATCGTGGCGTCGTCGACCACGAGCGCGCTCACGCGATGTCCCACGCGGTGGCACCGGGGATGTCGGCCTCGATGCCGTCGAGCCGGTCGGCGTACGCCGGCTGGTCGATGTCGTTGGCCCACATGACGATGGCGTCCTCGGTGTTCTCGTAGTAGCGCGGCCGGATGCCGGCCGGGGCCAGTCCGAAGCGCCGGTACATCTCCTGCGCGCCCACGTTGGACACGCGCACCTCGAGCGTCAGGTTCTTGTACCCGTGGTCGCGGGCGAAGCGCGCCATGGTCAGCAGCAGGCGGCTGCCGATCTTGTGACGGTGCCAGCGCGGGTCGACGGCGACGTTGGCCACGTGGGCGTCGTCGGCCGAGAAAAGCATGCCGCCGTAGCCGACGAGCGTGGAGCCGACCTTGGCCACGATGTAGCACCGCTCCGGGTTCGTGATCTCGGACGTGAACACGCCGATGGTCCACGGCCGCGGGTACACCTGACGCTCGATCTTCAGCACCGAGCGCAGGTGACGGCGCCGCATGCGTTGGATGCGCACCTGCAGCGCGGCGGGCTCCACGTCGGGCTGCGCGCTCACGAGACGCTCCACTCGGGGGCTGCGCCCCCGGACCCCATCGGCGTCCGGGTCGCTGGCGCTCCCACGGCCTCCACGTCGCTCGCTCCGCTCACGCCGTCACCGCCCCGTCGCGCGTCGACCAGTTGATGGCCGCGTCGGGCGCCCGCAGGTAGAGCGGCTCCAGTGTCTCGGGCCCGGCGCCGCCGGTCTGGCGCAGCAGCCGCAGGCCCAGCAACGCCAACGCGCGCGTCGACGGGAAGTGGTGCTCGGGCCCGGCCAGCAGGGTGTCGCGCAGGTCGACGAGCACGTCGCCGTAACGCCGCACGCCGTCGCCGACGATCAGCAGGTCCTCGGCCATGCTGCGCAGCTCGGCGGCCAGATCGGCCGGCGACGTGCACGACGGCGGGCTCAACGGGCGCACGCCGTCGGTGGCGACGTCGGGCCGGAACAGCTGCCAGAACACCTCGCCGCGGCGGGCGTCGATGACCGCACACGTGACGCGGCCGGCCAGCCGGACGTCGTGGGCCAGCACCTCCAGGCTCGACACGCCGACCGTGGGCAGGTCCAGTGCGTAGGCCAGCGACCGGGCGGTGGCCAACCCGACGCGCAAGCCGGTGAACAGGCCGGGGCCGATGTCGGCCACGACCGCGCCGATGCCCTCCACCGACGCGCCGATCTGGACGAGGCACGCCTCGACCGCGGGTAGCAGCGTCTCGGCGTGGCGGCGCCCCTGCGACAGCTCGAACGTGGCCACCACCGCGTCGTCCTCGGCCAGCGCGCAGCCGACCCGGTCCGTGGCCGTCTCCAGCGCCAGCGTCAGCACGAGTCGGCCCCGATCTCGAAGCGCGACCACGCCGCCTCGAGCTGAGGCTCGCGCCGGTCCCACGAGCGGCCGGTCGCTTCCGCCTCGAGCACGCGCTCGTCGTCGTGCCGACCGAAGCCGAGGGCGATCTCCAAGCGGTCGACCGGCAAGGCGTCGCGCACGGCGTCACCCCATTCGACGATGACGGCCCCGTCGTCGAGCAGCTCGGCCAGGCCGAGGTCCTCGACCTCGCCGAGCCGGTCGAGCCGGTACACGTCGAGGTGATGGAGGCGGACCCGCCCCGACGTGTACGTGTGCACGAGCGTGAACGTGGGGCTGGTCACGGGCTCGTCGACGCCGAGCGCGGCGGCGAGCCCCTGGGTGAACGCGGTCTTCCCCGCCCCCATCTCGCCGGCCAGCACGATGCAGTCGCCGACGCGCAGGAACGGCGCCAGCGCCGCGGCCACCTCGCGCGTCTCGGCCACCGATGTCGTGTGAAGCTCGATCACGTGAACAGGTCCCGCTGCCCGGGCACGTTGGCCGTGGGCACGTTGCCCGCCGCGATGTCGGCCATGGCGAACTTGGCCCGCACGAAGTCGGCGCGCATCTGGGCCAGCGGCTCGGCGCCGCCGCGCAGCGCGGCGGCCGGGTGCAGCGTGGGGATGAGCACGCCATGGGCGAACGGATAGGCCTTGCCGCGCAGCTTGCCGATCCCCTCGGTGGTGTTGAGCAACCACTGGCCGGCGAAGCGGCCGAGCGTGATGCACACCGCCGGCCGGATGATGTCGAGCTGTGCGGTGAGGTAGGGGCGGCAGGCGTCGATCTCGTCGGGCTTCGGGTCCCGGTTGTCGGGCGGCCGGCACTTCACCACGTTGGCGATGTAGACCTGCGAGCGCGTCATGCCCAGCTCCTCGGCGATGAGCCGATCGAGGAGCTTGCCGCTGCGACCCACGAACGGGAGGCCGTCCTTGTCCTCCTGGGCGCCCGGCGCCTCGCCGATGAACATCAGTCGCGACGACGGCGAGCCCGTGCCGAACACCACCTGGGTGCGCGTCTCGCTGAGCCGGCACTTGGTGCACGTCGAGGCTTCGGCGGCGACGACCTCGAGCGACGTGGACACCGTCCGATCGTACCCAGTCGGCACGACCCGGCCGGTGGGACCGCCGTCGCCCCGTTCACTGCGCTGTACCTCTTGGTAGCACTACGCTCTACAGATGTCTCAACCGCTGAACATCCGCAACGTGGACGATGGGACCGTCGCCCGGCTGGCCGAGCAGGCGACGGCCGAGGGCGTGTCGCTCAGCGAGTGGGTTCGCCAGCTGCTCGACCGGGCGGCCACGCTGCTGTCGCCCGGCGAGCTGGCGGCCAAGCGAACCACGCTGGCGGCCACCGCCCAGCCGCCCGACGAGTTCGCGGCGTACTACGAGGCCCGCCTGCACCGCCGCCCGTACCAGAAGCCGAAGGCGGGCTGACGTGCGACCCCAGGTGGCCGTGGCCGACCTCGGCGCGCTGCTGCGGTGGTCCGGGCAGGTCGGGGGCGCCGCACCCCAATGCGACGCGGTCGTGTGCCCCGACGCCCTCGTGGCCGAGGTGCTCGAGTACCTGCGCGTTCTGCACGACGGCCGGCTCGGCCCGATGCTGGCCGATCTGGCCAACGTCGAGCTGTCCGTCGACCGGTTCTACGACACGTCGTCGATGGCGGCGACGGTGGCCGAGTTGGCCACCCTGACCCCGTCCGACCTCGACGTCGCGCTGTGCACGCCTGTGGCGCTGGCGGCGAAGCTCGAGCTGCCACTCGTGACGACCTCGCCGGAGCTCGCCGTCATGGCCGCCGCCCACGTGCCGCAGGTCGTGCTCCTGCGACGGTGAGCGAGCTCGCGGCTCAAGTCTGCGTTCAAATCGGTCCGCCACAGCGGTCTCCCGGGACGGTCCAGGGGTGGTCCCAGACGTGCGCCCACAGTTGCCGCAGGAAGCCGCTCCGCCGGTCGACCGGCAACGAACCCGCGAGCAACGGCCGTGGCGCGCCCGCCGAACAACCGCGTCGACATGAAGGCCAGGACGCCTGCGACGTTCGCCGCGCCGAGCACTCGAGTCACGTGCTGCGCCATCGTGCGGCTGCGCTCGGCACCGGGTCGCGCCCCAGTCGGGCAGATCGCCTCAGATCGGGCGCGCGCTGTTTCCCGCGGGAAACAGTGCATCACGGCAGTTACGCGCCTGGCTCCTTCTCCGAACGAGTTCGGTGTCGAGGACGTGGCGGTCTAGCGCAGCAGGGTTTCCACCACTGCTGCCACGGCGCTGCCGAGTAGCAGAACCAGCCAAACCGGCAGGAGGCGTCCCATCACGTAGCGGCCCCAGAGCATGTCGGCACGAGGATCGTCGGACTCGTCCGGACGCATCTCGTGTCGACGGATCAGAAGCGAAACGAGCGCGAACAACCCGAAGACGCCGACACCAATCATCGAGCACTGGTTCCCGTCGTGATCGTCAGAAACGGACGGCGTGCGTTCCCGGCCAGGAGGAAGTACGGGCTGACTCGACCGCCGACCTCGAACGACCCCTCGTGCGACGCCACATCGTCGCCTGCCGCGACTCTGTTGCGTGGGAGCTTCACTTCCATGGCACCGCCCAGAATGCCCGATGCCGGCCCGTCGGTCGAGGAGCGCAGCGCGGCAGGTCGGTGCGGCGTCAAGTCCCGACTACCTCGAATGAGATACTGACCCGAAGTGTTCCAAGCTCGGCCACTTGGCGGTGCCCAATCTGGAGGCCAGCGAGCACGTCGAGGGGTGGCGTGCATCGCACGTCGAGCGAGACTTCGCCTCCGAGCGTCGGCCGCCCGGAAGGGGGTGCTGCTACCCGGCCCCCGAGCTCAGCACGATCACGCCCAGAACGACGAGTGCCACGCCGGCGACCTTCGACGCAGTGAGCGACTCGTGATAGAAGCCGACGCCGACCCATGCCGTGATCGCGGTGCTGCCGGCGGCCCACACTGCATACGTCACCCCCAGTTCGATCTTGCGCATCGTGACCGACATAAGCCAGATCGACAGCAGGAAGAAGGCCCCGGCGGCGGCGGCCGCTATCGGTCTGGTGAATCCGTCGGCGTATCGCAGGGCGACGTTGCCGACGACTTCAGAGGCGACACTGATGGCAAGCAGCAGCCAGGCAACGAAAAGGGGGCTCATGGGTACCTACTCCAGGGTGCTCAGCGGCCGCCTGTACCGAGCGGCTCGAGCAGTGTTGGTGAGCGGTACCTTTCGGATGTCGACAGTAGTCGGGGCCAGGTTCCTGACCGTGACGAATTTGGCCGTTCGCGACACTTGCTCGTCGTCGCCACGTGGGCGACGTCGAGGTCACCTGCCGTTCCGAGACCGTCTCGATCACGACGCGTGGCCAGCATGGGCACTCGCCAACATCCACCACCCACACGTCGGGCAGCCCAACCAGCAACGCGCACATGCGCGTAGGACCCGTCTCCAAGCAGGGCTCCTCGACACTCACGAATTCGAACATCGCTGAGCATCGCAAAGCCCCTGCCCCGCGCCCGGGCCCCTACCCGACCACCAGCCCACCATCAGATCCGAAGCGCCGCAATAGACCGTCAGGGTCACCCGCCACCGGAGAACATGAAGGCTCTAAGGCCAAGTGGTCGCGATGGCGCAGATTGCCCGCTCTGGATCGGTCTCGCCATGCTCGCCGACAGGGATCGAAGGGCAGCCGCAACCGGCGCGTCAGCTTCCCGTCGTGTTCAGCCGGCCGACTCCCGGGCCTCGAGCTCGGCCAGGATCTCCGCTCGGTGCTCGTCGACCATGGGCGGGCGACGGTGGATGCCTCCCGGCGTCGCCGTCATCTTCATCGGCGTGTTCGTCTGGATGACCGGCCGACCGCTCGGCTGGGGCACGGCCACGAGCATCTCGCGCGCCGCCACGTGCGGGTCGTGGAAGAAGTCGCCCGGCTGGTTCACTGCGCCCACCGGTGCCTTGCCGCCGAGCGCGGCGAGGATCTCGGCGTTCGTGTGCGCCTTGCACCACGCGGCCAGCGGCTCGGTGACCACGGCCCGGTTCTTCACCCGGTTCTTCAGCTTGGCGGTGCGCTCGTCGGTGCCCAGCTCGGGCAGGCCGATCACGTCGGCGATGATGCGCCAGTGGTGATCCGTGGGCGCGCCGATGGCGATGGCCCCGTCGGCCGAGTCGAACACGTCGAACGGCACGAGGAACGAGTTCGTGTTGCCGGTCGGCGGCGTCTCGTAGTCGCCGAAGTAGCTGTACCGGGTCACGCCCAGCTCGCACAGCGCCATGACCGCGTCGCTCATGGCCACGTCGACGAACTGGCCCTCGCCCGTGGCGCGGGCGTGGTGGAGTGCGGCGAGCACGGCCGTGGCCAGGACGGTGCCGGCGTAGCTGTCGCCCACGAAGGGGCCGCTGCGGATGCGCTGTTCGGGACCCGGGCCGGTCATGGCCACCATGCCGCCGTGGGCCTGGGCGATCAGGTCGTACGAGGGCCACTCGGCGTACGGGCTGGCCCCCGTGCGGGGGTCGCCGAACCCGCGGATGGCGCCGTAGACGAGCTTGGGGTTGCGGGCGTGCAGCACCTCGTACGACAGGCCGAGCGAGTCGAGCACGCCGGCGCGCATGTTCTCGATGAGGATGTCGGCCGTGTCGACGAGGCGGAGCAGGAGCGCCTTGCCCTCGTCGGTCTTCAGGTCGAGCACGATGCCGCGCTTGTTGCGGTTGTACGAACCGAAGCCGCCGCCGTACGACCGCATCTCGTCGTCGCGCGTGAACGGCCCGGTGTAGCGCTGCTGCTCGCCACCCGGCGGCTCGATCTTGATCACGTCGGCGCCGAGATCGGCCAGCATCATCGACGCCCACGGGCCGGCGATGGCCTGGGTCAGGTCGAGGACGCGCACGTCGCGCAGCGGCCCACTCGGCCCCGGCCGCATCGGAGCCACCCGTTCGTGCGCCGTCAGGTGTTCGTCCATGGTGCCTCCCCCGTGCGGGGCGCCCCGGCCTGCGGCGCCACGGTGGGCACGTTAGCGACGGCGGGCCGCCGGCTCCGACCCGCCCCTCCGGCGCGCCGCTCGTTCTTTCGGAAGAATCGGAGCGCGTGCGCTCCAGATCTTCCGAATGTTCGCCGCCCGGGGGCGCTCACGGCGCCCCGCCGAGGTACCGGCGCGGCACGCGCGCCGAGATGCCGCAGGTGATCTCGTAGTTGATCGTGCCCAGTCGGTCGGCCCACTCGGTGGCGGTCACCTCGGCGTCGCCCTGGCGGCCGATCAGCACCGCCTCGTCGCCCACGGCCACGTCGTCGTCGCCGCAGTCGACCATCAGCTGGTCCATCGTGACGACGCCCACGATCGGGCGACGTCGTCCACCCAGGAGCACCTCGCCCCCGGTGGCGTACAGCCGGCGCGGCACACCGTCGGCGTAGCCGATGGGCAGCGTGGCGATCACCGCGTCGGCCGCCAACTCGTGCCGCCACCCGTACGACAGCCGGTCGCCGGCCCGCAGTCGCTTCACGAACCCGACCCGGGCCTTCAACGCCAGCGCCGGGCGCAGGTCGGCCGAAAGCGAAGCGACACCCGGCCCGGGCGGCAGGCCGTACGCGGCGATGCCGACCCGCACCAGGGTGCGGCGAGCGCTGGCGTGGGCCAGCGCGCCCGCCGAGTTGGCGGCGTGCACCATCACGTCGTCCGGCAGTGCCAGCGCCACGAGCGCGGCGTCGAAGGCGGCGAGCTGCGCCCCGGTGACCGGCGCGTCCGGTTCGTCCGACATGGCGAGGTGGGTGAACACGCCGGCCAGCCGCAGCGACGGCCGCGCCGCGATGCGGGCCACCAACGCGGCAGCCTCGTCGACCCGGGCGCCGACGCGGTGCATGCCCGTGTCGATCTTCAGGTGCACCCCCACACCGACGGCACCGGCAGCGTCGGCGGCCGCGGCGAGCGCGTCGACGCCCGCCGACGAGTAGACCGTGGGCGTCAGGCCGCGGCGCACGAGCATGGACGCCAGCTCGGGTGGTTGTTCGGACAGCACGAGGACCGGCGCACCGATGCCCGCCTCGCGCAGCGCCACCCCCTCGGCCACCAGCGCCACGCACAGGCCCGACGCGCCGGCCGCGAGTGCGGCGCGGGCCACCGGTGCGGCGCCGTGCCCGTACCCGTCGGCCTTCACGACCACCCACGTCGTCGCGGGGGCCGAACGCGCCCGCAGCACCGCCACGTTGTGGGAGACGGCGTCGAGGTCGACCTCCGCCCACGCCCATCGGGCCGAGAGGGCCAGGGCCGCGTCCGTCACAGCTCGGCGAAGGTGGCCGGCAGCAGGTCGGGCAGGTCGCCGGCCACCAGCCCCCGGTCGGCGCCGTGCGAGGCGGCCTGCCCGTGGAGCCAGGCTCCGGCGGCGGCGGCTCGCAGTGGCGGCAGGTGCTGGGCCAGGAGCGCCGCGACGATGCCGGCCAGCACGTCGCCGGTGCCGGCGGTGGCGAGGCGCTCGTCGCCCGCGTTGACGAGCAGCGAGTACCCGTCGGGCGAGGCGCACACCGTGGTCGGCCCCTTGAGCAGCACCACGCACGCCGTCTCGCGGGCGAGGTCGCAGGCCGCAGCGATCCGATCGGGCCCCGGGCGGCTGCCGCGCAGCAGGGTGTACTCGCCGTCGTGCGGCGTCAGGATCGTGGGCGCCGTGCGAGCCCGCAGCGTGGCGGCTGCGCCATCGGCGCTCCAGGCCAGGGCGAACAGGCCGTCGCCGTCGATGACCATCGGCAGCGGGCAGCGCTGCACGAGCTCGCGCACGTTGGCGGTGGTCGGCTCGGTGCGACCCATCCCGGGTCCGACGACCATGGCGTGGAACCGGTCGGCGTCGGCCAGCACGTCCTGCACCCAGCTGCTGGGCGGCAGGGCGAAGCGCACGCACTCGGTGGGCGCCAGCGGGTCGGTGGCGTAGCCGGGCGTCGACAGGCGCACCATGCCGGCGCCCGAGCGCTGGGCGGCACGGGCGGCCAGGTGGGCCGCGCCCATCATCCCGCCCGAGCCGGCGATGACCCACACGGCCGATCGCCACTTGTGGGCCTCGGCGGGCCGGCGGGGCAACCAGCCGGCCACGTCGGCCTGCTCGACGAGGAAGGAGCGCGCATCCGGCACGTCGAGCCCGATGTCGGCCACCTCGACCGTGCCGGACAGCAGCGAGCCGGGGGCGAACAGCAGGCCCGGCTTTAGCGCGGCGAACGTCACCGTGCGGTCCGCCGGAAGCACGCCGTCGCCGGCGCGGCCCGTCAGCCCGTCGACGCCCGACGGGATGTCGACGGCCAGCACCGGAGCGCCACCGGTGTCTGGACCGACCCACGTACCGTGGAAGCCCGTGCCGTAGGCGGCGTCGATGAGGAGATCGCACGGCGGCACCGCGTCGGGCGCGTCGGCGGCGTCGATCACCACCACCTGGGCCCCCCGCTTGCGCAGCCGCTCGGCGGCCACCCGACCGTCGGCCCCGTTGTTGCCCTTGCCGGCCAGCACCACGACTCGACGCCCGTAGGTGCCGCCCATCAGCCGCACGGCGGCGCGGGCCACGGCGGCCCCCGCCCGGTCGATCAGCACCCCGACCGGTTCCGTGGCAGCGGCGTCGACGGCCCGCATCTCCTCGGGGGTGACGACCGGGATCACCGCGTCACCCTCGAAACACCACCGTCGAGCAGGGCCATGTCCGTAAGGTACAGGGCATGACCGCGGCGAGCTTCGAACGGAGGGACGCCTGCTGTTGCCGCAACCACCGCGGCGGGCGGGTGTAACGATGGCCGACGATGTCGTCATCGAGGCGCACGGCCTCGTGAAGCGCTACGGCACGAACCCGACGGCGACGCCTGCCGTCGACGGCATCGACCTGGCGGTCCGGCGCGGCGAGCTGTTCGGCTTCCTCGGCCCCAACGGCGCGGGGAAGAGCTCGGCCATGCGGATGATCGCCTGCGTGTCGCCCCGCACCGGGGGCGAGCTGCGCGTGCTCGGCCTCGACCCCGACCGCGACGGCCGTCGCATCAGGGCCCGGCTCGGCGTGGTGCCCCAGGAGGACACGCTCGACCTCGAGCTGAACGTGGCCGACAACCTGTACGTGTACGGCCGCTTCTTCGACCTGCCCCGACGGGCCTTGCGGGAGCGCATCCCCGCGCTGCTCGACTCCGTCTCGCTGGCCGACCGGGCCGAGGACCGCGTCGACTCGCTGTCCGGGGGCATGAAGCGTCGCCTCACCATCGCCCGTGCCATGGTCAGCGACCCCGAGCTGGTGCTGCTCGACGAGCCGACCACGGGCCTCGACCCGCACGCCCGTCACCTGTTGTGGGACCGGCTGCGTCACCTCAAGGACCGCGGCGTCACCCAGGTGCTCACCACCCACTACATGGACGAGGCCGAGCAGCTGTGCGACCGGCTGGTGGTCATGGACGGCGGCCGCATCGTGGCCGAGGGCAGCCCGGCCGAGCTGATCGCGAAGCACGTGAGCCGCGAGGTGGTGGAGCTGCGTTTCGCCGACGGCCAGGCACCGGCCGACGTCGGCACGCAGCTGGCCGGCATCGGCGACGCCGTCGAGGCCATGAGCGACCGGTTCCAGGTGTTCGCCGACGACGGCGACGCCGCCGTGGCCGAGGTGATGACCCGCGGCCTCCATCCGCGCCAGGTGCTCGTGCGCCGCGCCACGCTCGAGGACGTGTTCCTCAAGCTCACCGGCCGCGGGCTGGTGGACTGAACGATGGGCACCCCGCTCGCGTTCCGGGCCACCGCGCAGTGGTGGCGCCAGACCCGCCGTCGCCTCCCCACCACCATCGTCGTGGCGTTGCTGCTGCCCCTCGGCTACCTGGCGTCGCTCGGGATCGGCATCGGCCACTACGTCGACCGAGGCGACGGCTGGCTGGCCGGCGTGCCGTACGCCGCGTGGCTGGCTCCGGGGTTGCTGGCGGCCACGGCGTTCCAGGGGGCGGCCACCGACGGGTTGTGGTCCGTGTACGGAGCGGTGAAGTGGGCGGGCCAGTACAAAGCGCAGATCGCCACCCCGTTGCGCCCGCGCGACGCCTTGCTCGGCCACTGGGCGTACATCGTGCTGAGGATGGCCATCGTCGCCGCGCTCGAGCTCGCGGTCATGGCCACGTTCGGGGCGTGGCGTCGTCCGACGGCGGCACTGGCGTTGCCGGGCGCCGTGCTCACCGGCGGCGCGTTCGCCGCCGCGCTGATGGCGTGGGCGGTGACCCGGGAGACCGAGGGCAGCTTCGTCGTCGTGCAGCGGTTCGTGATCACCCCGCTGTTCCTCTTCGCCGGCACGTTCTTCCCGCTGGCCGAGCTGCCCGCGGTGCTGCGCTGGTTCGCCTACGCCACCCCGCTGTGGCACGGCGTCAGCCTGTGCCGCGGGCTGATGGTGCCCGGCACGTCGGGCGCGGTGATGGCGGCCAACGTCGCGTACCTGGGCGTGCTCGCCGCCGCGGCGATGACCGTGGCCGTGCGCAGCTACGAGCGGCGGCTCGCACCGTGACCACGACCGCGGCGCCGACGCGAGTCCTGCCCTTGGCGCTCCTGTGGCGCGGGCCGTCGCGCTTCGTCGAGCGCAACCTCATCGTGTACCGCCACACGTGGTGGGTGCTCGTGTCGGGCTTCTTCGAGCCGGTCTTCTACCTGTTGTCGATCGGGCTCGGCCTCGGGCGCGTCGTGCACTCGATGCCCTTCGCCGGGCGCGACGTGCGCTACGCCGCGTTCGTCGCCCCAGCGCTGCTGGCCACCTCGGCCATGAACGGTGCGCTCTACGACTCGACCGGCAACATCTACTTCAAGCTGAAGTACACCAAGCTCTACGACACCGCTCTCACCGCGCCGAGGACGCTGGCCGACGTCGCGCTCGGCGAGATCGCCTGGGCCACGATCCGGGGCACGCTCTACACGGTGGCGTTCGTGGCCGTGATCGCGGTGGCGGGGCTGGCGGACTCGGTCTGGCTGCTGGCCGCCATACCCGGTGCGGTGCTCATGAGCGCGGCGTTCGCCGCGCTCGGGATGGCCGGCACCACCTTCATGCGCGGCTGGAGCGACCTCGAGCTGATCCAGGGCATCCAACTGCCGCTGTTCCTGTTCTCGGCCACCTTCTACCCGATCGGCACCTACCCGCGCGCCGTCGAGATCCTGGTGCAGTGCCTGCCCACCTATCACGGGGTCGACCTCGTCCGGTCCCTCGCGCTCGGCCACGTCCACATCGGTCTGCTCGTCCACGTCGCCTACCTGTTCGGCGCGCTGGCGCTCGGCCTCCTCGTCGTCCGCCGCCGCCTGGCGAAGCTGCTGCTTCATTGACATGACGATCGGACCATCGCCCCGTTGGCGCGTCGAGGCACGCGAGCAGGCCCGCCTGGCCGTGTACCTCGCCCGCTGGATCGTGCTCGGCGCCGTGTCGGGAGTGCTGGCGGGGGCGTCGTCGTGGCTGTTCCTCGAGGGCCTCGACCGCGTCACCCGCACGCGGCTCGACCACCCGTGGCTGCTCTACCTGCTGCCCCTGGCCGGCGCGGCCATGGCGTGGGCCTACGCCACGTTCGGCGGGCGCTCGTCGCAGGGCAACGCGCTGCTCATCGACCAGATCCACGAGCCCACCGCCTGGGTGCCGCGCCGCATGGCGCCATTCGTGCTGGTGGGCACGTGGATCACCCACCTGTTCGGCGGCTCCGCCGGGCGGGAGGGCACGGCGTTGCAGATGTCGGGCAGTTTGAGCGACGTCGCGGCCAGGCTCCTGCGCTTGTCGGACGACGACCGCGTGCTGCTGTTGCTGGCCGCGCTGGCCGGCGGTTTCGGCGCCGTGTTCGGCGTGCCGCTGGCCGGTGCCGTGTTCGCCATGGAGGTGCCCGCCATCGGGCGGGTCCGCTACGAGGCGATCGTGCCCGCCCTCACGGCGGCCATCGCGGGCGACCTCGTCGTCGGCGGGCTCGGGTACCACCATGCGCTGCGGCCCCCGATCGACGCGCCGTTGGATGCCTGGCTGCTGGCCCGCCTGGCGCTGGCCGGGCTGGCGTTCGGGTTGGCGGGGGCGGCGTTCGCCGAGCTGACGCACGCCGTGCGGTCGTTCACCACGCGCGGCTTGCGCTGGCCCGCGCTGCGGGGCGCAGCGGGCGGCGCGGCCGTGGTGGGTCTGGCGCTGCTGTTCGGTCGCGACTACCTGGGCCTGTCGCTGCCGCTTGCCGATGGGGCGTTGGCCGGCCACCACGTCGGCCCCTGGGTGTTCGTGCTGAAGATCGTGTTCACCGCCATCACGTTGGGCTGCGGCTTGCCGGGAGGGGAGGTGACGCCGCTGTTCGTCGTCGGGGCCACGCTCGGCGGCACGCTGGCCCCGGTGCTCGGCCTCGACCCGAAGCTCGTCGCCGCCGTCGGGTTCGTGTCGGTGTTCGCCGGGGCGGCCAACGTGCCGCTGGCCTGCACGATCATGGGCGCCGAGCTGTTCGGCAGCGGCGCCATCGTCCCCGTGGCGGTCGGGTGCGTGGTGGCCTACGTCTTCTCGAGCCACCGCGGCATCTACACGACGCAGCGCATCCACGCCGCCAAGGGCCGCGACCGCATCGAGGGCCGACCCACCACGGCCGCGCCGCCCGCTGCGCCCCGCAGCGCGGGCCAGCGCAAGCCGCGCGTGGTGAACGACCGCACGGCGTGCGTCAGCTCGGCGAACG
>JANPGL010000345.1:0-17172 GCA_031423915.1 Actinomycetes bacterium
CTCCGTGTGCAGAATTCTGGATGCCGCCGATGCAGCGGCCGCCGCTGCATCACGTCTGACCGGCCGAACGATGCGTCATCCACGACGTCACCGTTGGCGCCCATCGGGCCGTTCGCCCGTTCCCAGCCTTCGACACCCTCGTGCGACGAACCGTCGCGACGTGAGCAACTATGCGACGGCGCGGCCCGAGTGTCAATGACGACTGCGTAGTACACCGTGTGATCCCCTACCTCGATCACCGTGATGGAGTGCCGACCCCCATGGGAGCCTGACGCGATCAACGCCGAGTGGATCCAGTTCCCGATCGCCCGCTTGCGGTTCGTGGCGTCGAAGAAGCAGTGGTCGCTGTATTGGAGGGACCGGAACCTGGCCTTCCATCGGTACGAGCGTGTCCCTTCGACGTTTGCCATCGAGGAGCTCCTGGCCGAGATCGACTGGGATCCAACCGGCATTCTCTGGGGTTGACAGCGCATCCATCGCGGCCTCCCGCAGCACCGCGAGCGGGCCGGCCCGCCGGGACGTCGAGCCCCGCCAGATCGGCCGGGATGGGTGGGCTGGGATTCACGCTAGTCTCCGCGATGAGGGCCTGGGGGGCTCAGCTGTATGAGCCGAAAGAAGGACTTCTCATGGATGTTCAGCGAACTGGCCGCATCTTCGGCTGGTTGTTCATCGGCACCTTCGTAACGAGCATTCCGGCACGGCTGCTCTTCATTCACGGACTCGGGGCGAGCTGGACCGACATACGTTTCATCCCTGGAGCCACGTCGACCGCAAGCCTGAAACTTGGCGCTGTCCTCGAGTTCGGCCTGATCGTGACCCAGATAGGAACAGCGGTCGTCATCTACTCGCTGGTCAGACGACAGAGTGAAACAATCTCCCTCGGATACGTCACAGCTCGCATCATGGAGTCGGTCTTCGCCGCGATCGGCATCATGAGCATCATCTCGGTCGTGAACGTGGCGGAAGTCTTCAAGTCAGCCAATGGCGTCGACGCCTCGGCACTCGGCGTCACCGGCAATTCGCTGGCGAGTACCTACCAATGGGCGTTCCAGTGGGGGCCCGGACTCGTTGCAGGAATCGGGAACGGATTGATGCTGGGCTACTTGATGTATCGATCGGAGCTCGTGCCACGCCGGATGGCGATGGTGGGTCTCATCGGTGGCCCTCTGCTGATCCTTTCCCACGTGCTGATCCTGGGCGGAGCGTTCAAGAATGGTGAGGGACCTTCTGGCCTGATGACACTGCCGGAGGCCGCGTGGGAGCTGTCGCTCGGCATCTACACGGCGTGGAAGGGGTTCAGGTTGGAGAGCCCGATCGCCAGAGCAGCGATGGCGACGGCCGACTGACCCGTCGTCGCGCCAGATTGCCCTGGGCTGAGGAGCGACGCGTCGCGCGACCGGCCGGCGGATCGCGAGTCCTTTCACCTGCACAGCCGAGGTCATGCGTCCGGTCGAACCCACCTGGTATCGCCGGATCTGGTGTGGGTCGCAACAGTGCTGACCTGCGCGACATCGAGCGCCCTGCGGGCTGCGAGGTGCAGTTCCTGGTGGCTCGGCGCTTGGGCTGCGAGCGTCTCGAGCCTCCATCGGGTCCGTCGGGCGGTGTGGGTTGCGAAGACGTCTGCACAGAGGTGGCGTGATCGGTGGTGTCGGTCAGGGTGGGGGGGCGCCGTACAGGTCGGTTTCGATCTTGGCTTGGATGGGTTCGATGTGCTTCTCCTCGCAGGTGGTGAGGACGGCTGCGACGGCGAGTTCTTCTCCTTGAAGGGCTTTGAGGGCTTCGAGGGCGGGGCCGGTGATGGTCTTGGTGTCTTGGCCTTGGGTGATGGCGGCGAGGCGGTTGCGGAGGTCGGTTTCGACTTGGTCGGGTTGGTCGTAGTCGAAGTTCTTGGCGTGCATGCAGTCGGCCCATTTCTTGGTGGCGGCGATCATGCGGGGGTCTTGGGCGACGCGGGCGTCGCCGGGGTTGATGTAGGTGCCGCTGAGTTGGTCGGCGGTGTAGATCTGTTGGGCTGCGTGGCGGGTGCAGCCGCCGGTGTTGGCGAAGTCCTCTTGCTCGACGGCGAGGGTGTGGGTGTGTTCGGGGTGTTCGCCCCACAGGGCGCGGCGGTAGGCGATCTGGTCCGTGGCGGGCAGACCGTTGAGGTAGAGCGCGTTGTCGGGTCCGGCGCCGAACGTCACGATGGGTTTGTCGGGTTGGGTGCTGATGCCGAGCCCGTACTGCTTGACGTACTCCTCGCTGGATAGCCCTGGGGCGCTCTTGTCGCTTGCCATCGCGGATTGGATGGATCTGGCGTCGAGGGCGACGTAGCGGAACCCTGCGGTGGTCATGCAGGCGGCGATGAGTTGTTCGGTCCGGTCGATGTGTTCGGCGAGTTGGGCAGGAGTGAGACCGAACTCGGCGGGCGCCACCGAATCGGTGCCGGCGGGCTTCGTCGTCTTCGAGGTGCTGCAGGCCCCGAAGACGACGACGGCGAGCGCGATGGTGGCGTCGAGGGCGTGACGCCGGGTCCGGGATCCGCCTGGCTGGAACCGTCGAGTGGTCCGAGGGTCGTGGGATCGCTTCGTCGTCATGGGCAGGCATCCTCTCGGGAACAGTGGCTTCTGAGCACCGTGACTCCCTGGCGCTGACTGGGAGCTGAACGAACGGTTGGGCTGGTCAGGCGCGAGTCAGCTCGATGGTCGTACAACGGCCTGGTCCGCAACCGGGAGGTTCATCGTGCAACGGCGTTTGATGGCGGCGATGGTGATCACCGCGGTGACGGCGACGTCGGTCGGTAGCTATCTGATCGGGTCACGTGTGGCGTCACCGGCGGAGGTGGCGGCGCGCACGGCGGCGCCGCTGCCGTCACCAATTCTGGTTCCGGTCGAGGAGCGCGTGTTGTCGACGCGTGTGGTCACTCGGGGAACGGGCCGCTTCGGTTCGCCGCAGCGGATCTCGTTGACTGCGTCGATGTTGAAGCCGGCCGTGGGCGTGCTGGCGGCACTACCGGCATCAGGTGCGCCGCTGGCGGAGGGGGCGATCGTGGCGCGCGCGTCGGGTCGCCCGGTGTTCGTGCTGGTGGGTGACCGCCCGACCGCGCGCGATCTGGGGGTGGGGATGAGCGGCGAGGACGTGCGACAGCTGGAAGCGGCGTTGGCCCGTTTGGGGCACGACCCCGGTCTGGTCGACGGTGCGTACGACGACGCGACTGCGGCGGCGGTCGCTTCGTGGTACACGACCAACGGGTTCGCCCCATTCACTGCCACGGCCGAGCAGGAGTCGGCACTCCGGGCGCGGGAGCTGGAGCGGACGACCGCATCGATCGAACGACTCGCTGCGGACGAGACCGTCGCACCAGCTGCTGCCGCAGTCGTAGCCGCCCGCGTGGCAGCGGCAGCGGCGACCGGGCGCGCCGAGGTCACCGCTCGCAACGTGGACCGCGCCCGCGGGGAGGCCGCCGCGGCGATGGTGGTGGCCGACGCCGAGGTGGCGACGCGCACCGACGCGCGCGATCGGGCCAGGGCGGGCACGCCGGCCTCACCGGCTCCGGCCTCGGCCGGCGAGATCGCGGTGACCGAGCGCGAGTTGGCGGTAGCGATCGCCAATCGCGATGCCATCCGTGTCGGAGGTGACCGCAGCATCGATGAAGCCGTCGCAGCTGCGTCGGAAGCCGCCGGCGACGCCATGGCCAAGCAGGCCGCACTCGAGGCTGCCGGGAGCACCGAGACGATGGCGCAGCGGATCGCCAGCGCCCGCGGTGAGGCACTCGAGCGGGCGACGGAGGAAGTGGAGCGCGCCCGGCTTCGGTCGGGGGTGCAGGTGCCAGCCGATGAGGTTGTGTTCGTGGCTGCGGCGCCGGTGCGGGTGGCGGAGCTGCTCGTGGGCGTTGGTGATCCGGCGAGCGGGAAACTGATGACGGTGACCGATGCCGTGGTGCACGTCGATGGCGGACTGGCGGTCGAGGACGCCAACTTGGTGAAGCAGGGCATGTCCGTGGAGATCGCCGAACCCGATCTCGGCCTGGCGGCAGGCGGGGTGGTGGCAAGCGTGGCCACCGGCCCGGGCACCAACGGCGCCGATGGGTTCCACGTGTGGTTCCAGGTCGACGTGACCCAGCCGCCGGCGAACCTCGTCGGCGCATCGGTGCGGTTGACGATCCCGGTAGCGTCGACCGGACGTGTGGCGCTCACCGTGCCGGTCAGCGCCCTCACTTTGGCCGCCGACGGTTCGTCGCGGGTGGAACGCAGTAGCGGCACCGGGAGCGAGATGGTCTCGGTCACCCCTGGTCTGGCCGCCGACGGGTTCGTCGCGGTCACCGAGGTGCCGGGCTCCTTGGCGCCGCTCAAGGCCGGCGACCTCGTGGTCGTCGGAGTCGCCGGTACGTCCACGGCCACGCCCGATCCTCCCACCGCGGCGTTGGCTTCGCCGGGTCCGGTCACCACGGGGACGTCGGGATGACGACGCCCCCGGTGATCGAGTTGGCCGGACTGGGCCGACGCTTCCCGGGCGAACCCCCGGTGGACGCCCTCGTGGGGGTGGACCTCGAGATCGCGCAGGGCGACTGGCTGGCGGTGGTCGGACCGTCAGGATCGGGGAAGTCCACGCTGATGAACATCCTCGGCTGCCTCGACACCGCAACGGCAGGCACCTACCGCTTCGATGGGATCGACGTCGGCACCCTGAGCGACCGGCACCGCACCGCGCTACGGGCCCGCGGCATCGGGTTCGTGTTCCAGTCGTTCCACCTCTTGACGCACCGAACCGTCATCGAGAACGTCATGCTCGCCGATGTGTACCGACGCGCCCCGCGGCGCGACCGACGCACGCGGGCCATGGCGGCGCTCGACCAGGTCGGCATCGCCCATCGGGCTGGCTTCTTGCCGACCCGGCTCTCGGGAGGAGAACGCCAACGAGTCGCCATCGCTCGTGCGGTGATGGGCTCACCCCGCCTGCTGCTCTGCGACGAACCGACCGGCAACCTCGATTCGACGACCACAGCGACCGTCCTCGACCTCGTCGCCGCCCTCCACGAGACGGGCATGACCATCATCATGATCACCCACGAGCACGATGTCGCGTCGCGCGCCACCCGCCAGATCCGCATCACCGATGGCGTCCTCGTGGAGATCGCCCCGTGAGACGGTCACGGCACGCACCCGGATCGCAGCTGCTCGTTCCGTCCGGCATGAGCCGGCGCGATCTGGCGCACGAATCTGTCGAGGGATTGTTCGCCCGGCCCGCCCGGGTGATGCTCACCGTGCTCGGCACCGTCATCGGTCTCGCCGCGCTCGTCGCCACCCTCGGCTTGTCCCGCACCGCCGGCAACCGCATCGTCGGCCGCTTCGACGAGCTCGCAGCCACCGAGATCGTCGCCAGCCCCAAGCCGTCCGCCACGAGCAGCATCACCGACGCGCTCCCGTGGGACGCGCCCACACGACTCCAACGACTCGATGGTGTCGTCGTCGCCGGCAACCTGAGCACGGTCGATGTCGGCTCCCGGCTCGTGACCACGTCAGCGGTCAACGACCCGCAACACCCAACGGCGTTCAAGATGACCGTCACCGCCGCATCGCCAGGTCTGTTCGCGGCGGTTCGGGCCCGTTTGCGGATCGGTCGCCTGCTCGACACCCTCCAATCCGACCGGTCGGAGCGGGTCGCCGTGCTCGGCCCCCGGGCCGCGAAACGTCTCGGCATCACCCGACTCGACTCGCTCCCGGCGATTCGCATCGGCGACGACGTCTACCTCGTCATCGGAGTCCTCGACGACGTGGCCCGCCAACCCGACCTGCTCAACGCCGTAATCATCCCAGAGGGCACCGCCCGCCGCTACTACCGCCTCACCCACCCCGCGCTCGTCGTCGTCGACACCCGCATCGGTGCCGCCCACGTCATCACCCGCCAGATCGCGCCGGCGTTGCGACCCGACGATCCCCGCACCGTCAAGGTTGCGTCCCCACCCGAACCGCAAAGGGTCCGCGACGCCGTCCGCAACGACCTGCAACTCCTGTTCCTCCTCCTCGGTGGCGTCTCGCTGCTGGTCGGGGCCATCGGGATCGCCAACGTCACACTCGTCTCGGTGATCGAACGAACCGGCGAGATCGGCCTGCGCCGTGCGCTCGGCGCGTCACGCCGCCACATCGCACAGCAGTTCCTCCTGGAAAGCGCGGCCATTGGGTTCGTCGGCGGCATCATCGGGGCCAGCGTCGGCACCGTCGTCGTCGTCGCCGTGTCGGTCCAGCAGTCCTGGACACCCGTCCTCGATCCCGCCCTACCGCTCGCCGCCCCCGCCATCGGGGCCCTTACCGGACTCATCTCGGGCACGTACCCAGCCGCGCGTGCCGCACGCCTCGCCCCCGTCGATGCCCTGCGTACGGGCACCTGACATGACCACGCAAGAACGCTCCTCCATCTGCGTGGCTCCCGCACGCCAGACTGTTGACGCGTCCAGCGCTTCCGGGAGGCCATCATGAAGCTGCTGCTCATCGAAGATGACCGCAAGATCGCAGCCCTCGTGCGTCAAGGCCTCGAAGCCGAGGGCTACACGGTCGAGGTGACTTCCGACGGCAACGACGGCCGGTGGATTGCCACCGAACGCAGCCACGACCTCATCGTGCTCGACATCCTCCTGCCGGGCCGCAACGGCCCGAGCGAGCGAGCGCCGCTTCTCGGCGCAGGCGATGGTCGTGAGTTGCCACCAGTCGGCAGTCTGCGATCCCGTGCGGACGCGATGCCGCACTGCGCCGGATCTCGAGCGAGCGGCATCAGCGTTCCTGGTGAGTGATACCGGGTGCGCCAGAACGGCTCGTCGGCGAGGCGCACGACGCGTCGGGCTCGGATGTCGGATCGGGTCGCCATGCGCCATCCACGAAGGTCGCGAGGGATGGCCAGGACCCTCCGGTTCCCGGCAGGGTCGAGCCGGACGACGAGGATCGTGTCCGTCGATACCACCGGCTGGCCATCGGGAACGACGCCGCGGTCGGTGCAACCACGAGCAGTGTGACCGGGGTCCCCAGCGACAGCGGCGGTGACCGAGGTCGCCGGACCTGGTGTCGGTGCCCGGGCCTCGGTGCGGAGCGTGCTTGGCTGCGCATCTGCGCCCAGCGCACCAGGGCACGCGCCGGCGCCGCGTGGGCCGCGTCCTCCGCGTCGCCTTGATCGCCCGAGATGCGGAACGCGACCGGGAACGCCACCGCCGTCAACGCCGTGTCGAACTCCTCAGGACCCGAACTCATCACTCGTTCAACGCGTCACGCAAACCACAGGTTGACACGCCCGCTGATGACATCAGGAGGCGACAGCCTGCAGGACGTGGGTGAGGCGAGCGAGGCTGTCGTGGAAGTTGGTCGGGGTGCGACCGTAGCCGAGCACGAGGCCGTCGGCGGCGTGGGCCCCGACGTAGTGCTGGCGTAGTCCCCACAGCGCGAGGCGATGGTCCTGCAGTGCCCGTTGCACGACCGCGGGCTCGTCGAGCCCGCCGGGGAGCAGCACGGTGACGTGCAGGCCTGCGGAGACACCGCGCACGTCGGGATCGCCGAGCGCCGATGCGAGGGCCGCGAGGAGCCCGTCGCGGCGGGTTCGGTACACCGCTCGCATCCGCCGGACGTGCCGGTCGAGGTGACCGTCGGCGATGAAACGCTCGAGCGTCGCCTGGGTCACGTGCGACACGTCGCTGTCACGGCCGCGTTGCTCGGCCAGCGGCTCGCGCAGATCGGGCGGCACGATCATCCAACCGACCCGCAGGCCCGCACCGAGGGTCTTGCTCGTCGTTCCCAGGTACACGACACGGTCGGGCGCCAGACCCTGCACGGCACCGAGTGGCTGGCGGTCGAAGCGGAACTCACCGTCGTAGTCGTCCTCGATGATCCACGCGCCCGTCGCCCGGGCCCACGAGACCAGGCTGGCCCGCCGCTGGGAGCTCATCACGATGCCCATCGGGTACTGATGGGCCGGCGTCACGAGCACGGCCGACGCATCCGTCGCGGCGAGCGCGTCGACGTCGATGCCCTCGGCGTCGACGGGCACCGGCATCAGCTCGAGTCCTTCGCGGCGCAGGATCGGCTGGTGGAACGGGAACCCCGGATCCTCGACGGCGAGGACCCGCGTGCCATTGCGGTGGAGCAGGCGCGCGATCTGGGCGAGACCGCTCGCCGTGCCGGGCACCACGACGATCGATGCCGCGGCTGCGACGGTGTGCCGGGTGCGGTTCACGTACGCAGCCAACTCGGCGCGCAGCGTCACGAGTCCGGCGGGATCGCCGTAGCCGAACACGCTGTCCGGCGCCGCGGTCAGGACCGACCGGGTGCAGCGGAGCCACGCCGCCCGCGGGAAGTAGCTGGCATCGGGCTCTCCTGGGATCAGGTCGAGCCGGTAGTCGGGCCGCGCCGTCGGGCTCGGCGGTTCCTCGGGTGCCCACGGCCCGGCCGTGACCCGCGTGAGCGTCCCGCGTCGACTCAGCAGGTAGCCCTCGGCCACCAACTGGTCGTAGGCCGCGACCACGGTCGACCGGGCCACCTCCAGATCGGCCGCCAGGCCGCGACTCGACGGCACGGCGTCGCCGGGTGCCAAGCGCCCGGCCCGTATCGCGTCACGCAGGGCGACCTCGAGGCCGCGCTGTTTCCGGCTGAGATCGAGTCCGATGAGAAGGTCGCGCACGGAACTGGTCTGGAGAAGTGCTCGGCAACTGGACGGAGAACACCGGCCATCGAGAGCGTACCGTCACGCGACATGACCGCCGGGACGCCGACCGCCGACGCACCGAACCCGCCTTCAGCAGCCGTGCGGCCCCGACCGAACTGGCCGCTGGTCATGATCGCCGCCGTGATGGCGCCCGTCGGGGTACAGGCCGCTCTCTTCCCCCGCTCGTTCTTCGACGACTTCCCCGCCGGCCGCAGCTGGATCGCCGCCACAGGCGGCGACTACAACGAGCACCTCGCCCGCGACGTCGGTGTGCTGTTCCTGTCGCTCGTGCTCGCCACCGTCTGGACCGCCATGACGAGAGCCGGCGACCGAGCCGTCGCCGCCGCCTGGATCCTCCAGGGCGTCACCCATGTCGCGTTCCACACCGCCCATCTGCGCGACCTCGGCTGGACCGACAGGACAGCACTGCTCGTGTCACTCGTCGCCGTGCCCGTCCTCGCCATGGTCGCCCTCCGCTACCCGACGGACCGAAAGGCCGGCAGCGCGACGAGCTGAGCGCTGCGGCCACGCACGCCGTCGCCTCGCCGTCGCCGACCGGCTCCCGATGAACGCGTCGTCCTCCACGACGACCGGGGCACACGAGAGCCTCCACCCGATCCGGGGCGCTTCATGCCGGGGTCGACGAGTGCGCGCCGCAGCGACGGACTCGAGCTGACTACCCGTGAACCTTGGCTCGAGCCCGGGAACCAAGAGCCTGCCGTCGGCGAGCACCTGCCGGTCAGGACCTGGGGTTCGCGGCGGTGCCGGCATCGGAGCGGGTCGTTCGCCTCTGGGACGCCATGGACTCGCAGCGCGTGAATTGGGCCAGCGACAACTGGTCGGTGCGCATTGGGGCGTACCCGCCGAGGAGGAACCATGCGCCGGACCAACACCTCGCGTCCCCTCGCCATCGTGGCCACCGCGCTCCTCGGCGCGGCGACCCTCGGAGGGGCCGCCTACGCCGGTTCGACGGCGTCCAACGTCATCACTGCCTGCTATCGGAACTCGGACGGCGCGTTGCGCGTCCTCGGCACGGCGTTTGCCCGTGACGACGATCGCAGCTCCCGCTCCCGCGTCGACCGCTGCGCCAGGAACGAGACGGTGCTCCAGTGGAACCAGCAGGGTCCGCAAGGACCCCAGGGACCGCAGGGAGCCCAGGGACCGCAGGGACCCCAGGGAGCCCAGGGAGCGCAGGGAGCCCAGGGAGCCCCCGGGCCGGCCGGCGGAGCGGTCACCGTGTACACCGATCTCGACCGGCACTTCGGCAGCGTGTACCTCAGCGGCGACTGGACGCGGGTGAGCGGCGTCTCGGTGCCGCCGGGGACCTACCTGGCGAACGCGTCGGTCGCCGTGACGGGCGGACCCAACGGCAACGCCCAGTGCGGCATCGCGATCGGCGACGGCGTGGCGACGGCCAACCAGGCGACCGTGAACGGCTTCGTGGCCTTCCCTGTCACCGCCGCGTTCACGTTGGCGTCTGCGCAGGAAGTGCAGGTGCGGTGCCGGGGTGACGCATCGGTCGCTACCCAGTCCACATCGCTCACGGTGATGCCCGTGGCCGCCGTGGTCGACGCGGACGGGCCCGTTCCCACGTTCTGAGGACGACGGGCTGCCGTCGTATCATCGACAGGCTTCCGCTATCGGCGGGCGTGGGCGCCTGCGCGGCGTCGTAGTCACTCGGTGCTGACGCGATCGGACGCGCCGGCATCGATCGCTGAGGGGACCAGGTTCGGTGCTCTCGACCCGATGCTGACGGCCGCGATGGCGATCATCCATGCGTTCAGCCCGAAGTACCACGCCAGCCCGATTGCGATCCGGATCGGGCCGCGGTCACCGGCGGCGACGTCGCCGACCACCGCGCGGAGCGGGACGACAGCAAGCGCGGCGCAGGCGACCCGCGCCCACACGGGCAGCGTGCGTCGACGCGTTGCGAGCGTGCCGAACAGGATCGTGGGCAACATCAGTGCACCCGCACCCATCCCGAGCGGAACGAGCGTTGCGATGCCGAGACCCTTGACCCAGGACCGCCCGCTCGCCTTGACGGCTCCCATGGCGGTACCCGCCAAGGCCGGGGCGATGAGGACGTAGATGGTGCCGCCCCACGTGAACGACGGATCGGTGGCGATGAACCGCATCCACAGGCGGGCCGTCACACCCCAACCGACGCCGGTCACGAGTCCGAGCCCGACGATTCGCAGGGCCCGCATCACCGGTCGCCCACGGCACCGCAGGCCATCAGGGCACCGGCGCTTCCGGTGCTGCTAATCGTCGTCGTCGCATCGGGCCCGTTCGGCTTGTACTGGTTCGCGGTGGTCCCCACCGGCACGTTGCCGAAGCTGTCGCGTGGAGCACGCAGCACGACGGTCCTGCCGTCGAGCAGGTCGCCATTGAGCCCGGGCACCGAGAACCGCGCCTCGGCCGTTCCGCCGGCTGTCACGAACACGTCCGGGAGATCGCCAAGATGGGACGTGTGATCGTGGCCCTCGGTCCTCCAGCGCCCGTCGGCGGACACGAACCGGGTCGCAGGGTCGTTTGCCGGATCGGCCACCCATCCAGCGCCGTTCGAGGGGTCACCGTTGCCATGGAGGTGCAACCCGTGGGATGCCGAGGTCTCCACCTTCGTGGGGTCGGGGTGCAGGTGTACCCGGACCTCGCTCTCCCGGTTCGCGCCCTCGGCATCCGACACACCCGGGATGGCCGAGGGGGCGAGCCCGATCGCCGTCACGACCGGAATCGTTGCCGCACCCAGCAGCTTGGGGTTGCCCATGACTCCTCCTTTCGGGAACGGGGCGGTCGTTCGCTCCGCGCCGACAGACGACGTGCGAGGTCGATCGGGTGACGCGTCACCCGAAACCCCGGTTCGGCACGTCTGTCGAGGCAATGGCTGCCCTGATCGCGCCCGTGCCGCCACCGGCTTGGACGGTGCTCGCCGCCGCGCTTCAGGCACTGTCGGCGTCTCGATCGATCGAGGAGTCCAGCCAGCGGCTCGTGGTTCAGCTGTTCCACGCAGAGGGCCGTTCGCTCGTGCGGCTCGCCCGGTTGTTCGTCGATGACCGCGACGCGGCCGAAGACATCGTCCAGGAGGCCTTTCTCCGACTGGCCCGTTCCGCCCACCGGATCAGCGACGAAAGCCGGGCGCCCGCCTACCTCCGATCCATCGTGCTGAACCTGGCCCGCGACCACAACCGGCGCGGGCTGTTGTCGCTGCGTCACCATCCGCCCTCCGGGCGCGAGATCGATGTTGCGGAGTCGTCGAGCGAGGACCGGCTCGTCGAAACCGACCAGCAGCGAGCCGTGCTCGACGCCGTGCGCGCTCTGCCCAGGCGCCAGCGCGACTGTGTGACGCTCCGCTACTTCGAGGACCTCGGGATCGAGGCGATCGCCACCACGCTCAGCATCTCTCCGAACTCCGTCAAGACGCACCTCAAGCGCGGCATGGCGACACTCGGCCGCGCCCTGGGACCCGAGCCATGAGCACCTCGAACATCGAGCATCGGCTGATCGACGCGTTCGAGTCCGCAGCTGCCTCGACCACCGCCAACCCTGATCTGTTCGCCCGGGTCCGCCGATCGATCGACGACGACGTCGCCAGGCGTCGCTGGCGTCGATCAGCGGCAATCGCGGCGCTCACGTTCATCGCACTGCTCACCATCACCGCCGTCACCCTCGGCGACTTCAACCACGGGAGGTTCACCATGCCCTGGTGGCTCATCGAACTGCTCACCGACGTCGTTCTCGTCACCATCGCCGTCGCCCTTGGCCCGTTCATCAAGCGGTTCGGCCGCGCGTACGCCGCCGACGTGTTCCGGGCCACCCCGCGAACCGGCAAGAGCTACCTCGTTCTGACCGATGTGGCCTACTACCTGATCTTCTCCGCGTTCATCCTGTTCACCGTGTCGTTCGAGGACAACTGGGACGGTCGGGCCGACCAGTGGAAGGTCGAGGTCGCACGTATCGGCGGCATCCTGCTCGTCATGGGCATCCTCCATGCCCTCAACGTTGTCGCCCTGCCGGTCATCGGGCAGATGTTGTCCTCGACCGGCCTCGAGCCACGACCCACGTCATCGCGGCCACCAACCTCTGCCGCACGTCCTTCGGGTGTGCCGCCACTCGGACCTGGTACATGGATCCTGCGGGTCGAGGCCGCACCGGACCCGGACGAACCGTCCGCGTCCGTCTAGGCAGGTCACCCGCAGCGGCCCGCCACACGTCTGTCCGGTATGCCTACTTCCGTCGGAATCGCCGCGTTCGTCGTCGGCCTCGGCCTCCTGATCGCTGCCATCGTCGGCCAGAAGGTGAAACTGATCTCGATCGAACTCCCCGACCTCTCCCGCCTCCAGCGACTCACGGTCGGCGCGCTCGGTGTCGGTCTGACCGTGTTCGGCCTGAGTGAGACCCGCGGGGACCGAGCCCGCGCCACACCGGTGGCGACCAGCACGACCACGACAGCCACTCCACGAGCACGTGCATCCGCGGTCGCCCAGACGACCACCGACACACCCCCCACCGGCACGCAAGCCCCCGGACCCGAAGGCGCGACGATGGCGTGCATCGCGGCCGTGCCGTCCGAGGACACCTTCACCCTCGACGTCGAGCATGGACGGCGCACCGACCGAAAGCCGCAGGCCGCCATGCCCCGAGACGCGCAGATCGCGGTGCTCCCCCGACTCGACGGCGAACCGCTCGGCGCGATCATCTACCGGACACGTGCAACAGGAGGCTCGTTCGTCATCACCGCCGTGTACGACGCCACGTGCACACCGGTGTCGACCTACCGAAACGCCTCCAATCCCGACGCAGCGCGCACCACCGTCGGCACCTACGAAACCATGAAGTTCGACTTCGGCTCCACAACCGTCGCAATCATGCTGGCCTACGGCGAAGGAGAACCGATCCTCCTCATGACGGGCGAGGTGACCTGATGTGGAGCGCCGGGGATCGTTACCTGCTCGACGGGGTCAGGCCTACGGCCGGGCTGGATCGAGACCCAGTGCCTGAGCTGAGCGCCCGTAGCCAGTCATGTTCGACGCGCCGACGGAGATCGCCTTCGTCCGCGTGAGGCACGAGAGCCGCCGACCACACGTCGGGAGCGACCGCTGGTCGGTGCTCTCGTCGAACGGCCAGTTTGCCGGGGGCGGACTTCGTCACCGTCAGGAATCGACGGCCGTGCTGACCTGGCGACGCCGTCGCATCCGACGTACGCGGCATCGTCTGTTCGCCGTGCGTCCCGGGCGCGATGATGCGAATCGGAGACAGGGAGGCAGCCGCGTGGGGGAGCGCGACCGGAGCACACCGAGCGTCCACGAGGTGGTCGTCTGGGCGCGTGACGAGGTCGGCTATCGCGAGGACGAAGGCAACCTCACCAAGTACGCGCGGGATCTGGATGCCGCCTTCGGTCCGGTCCACCTGTCGTCGGGCGGCACGACGCCTCGCGAGGGTCAGCCATGGTGCGCGGTGTTCCAGTCTTGGCTCTACTGGCGCAGTTGCGGATCGATGCACCCGATGCCCACCGGCGGTTTCTTCACGCCCGGCGACCTCGCCTCCTGGCGCACGGCCGGCAAGGTCGTCGACGAGCCCCAGCCGGGCGACCTCGCCTACTACCTGAGGGACGGGACGCCCTACCACGTCGGCCTCGTCATCGAAGTGAACGGCCGACGGTTCTCCACGGTCGAGGGGAACACCACGACCAGCGCGGACGTCGAGGCGAACGGCATCGGCGTGTTCCAGTTCGGACCGTTCGAAGGCTCGGCCGGCGACACCGCGGCGCGCTCGCTCGAGAAGCCAACGGCCTTTGCCCGACCCGACTACGACCCCGCGGCCCGACGCAACGATGAGGAGGACGACATGGCCCTCGCCTGGCAAGATGCTCGATTCAGGAACCTGTTCTGGTCGCAGACGGGGATGCCGTTGTCGCCGGCCGATGTCCCCAACGCCACGGTCGTGGTGGAGCCGGCACACGACCAGAAGCTGGCGGCGATGTGCCATGCAGCGTGGGGCGTCGAGGGCACCACGCCGGAGGACATCATCCGACGCGCCCAACAGCAGGGATTCCTGCTGCCGGCGCGCGGGCGAGGCTGATCCCGCTCGCCGAGCGGGCGAGGCCGAGCTCGACGACGCGCTCGGGTTCCCATCGTCCGGGCGACCTACCGGGCCCCGCCGGTCAGGTTGTGGCACGCTCGGCCAGCGGGGTCATGCGCTCGCGGGCGTTGAGGATTCACCAGTGATCGGCTTCGAGGCGCCCGAGCGGCGACGCCGGCGGCCGCTTGATGCAGCCGCATGGCCTGCCCACCACCGACCGGGGGGCGCCCGATATCACCGCCCACGATCATCGAGTCAGCTACCCGAGGCGAGCTCGGGAACGGCCCTTATGCCGGTGATGTTGTCAAGGGGTGGGTTGGGTGTAGAGCTGGTCGACGGTGTTGGCGGCGGCGAAGTATTGGTCGGCGACGGTGCGGTCGGCGATGCGGGCGTAGACGAGGGTCATGCGCATGGATCGGTGGCCAAGCATGGCGGCGATGGCTTCGAGGCTCGTGCCGTTGTTGATGGCTTGGGTGGCCAGGGTGTGTCGGAGTTGGTGGGGGTGGACGTGGCCGATGCCGGCGAGGCGGGCGCAGCGGGCAACGGTGCGGCTGACGCTGTAACGGTCGAGGGGTCGTCCGGCGTGGTTGGTGATCAATCGGCCGGTGTTGTTCGCGTCGGGCATCGTGGCGCGCCAGGCGGTGTGGAGCTCGATGAGGATGGGGTGGAGGGGGACGTAGCGGTCGGTGTGGAGTTTGCCGACCGGAACGCGTAGCCAGTTCGTGTCGCCGAGGGTGATGATGGCGTCGGTGGTGAGGTGGCAGAACTCGGTGACGCGCAGTCCGGTGCGGGCGAGCATCTCGACGACGAGGCGGCGTTGCGGATCGAGGCGGGTGGCGGCGGCCATGAACTTGGCGGCTTGTTCGTCGTCGAGGAACTTGGGGAGGGGTTCATCGAGGCGGGGGAGGTCGGTCCCGAAGATCGGGTTCCGGGCGGGTGCGTCGGGGTGGTCCCATTCGATGAGGCGTTCGATGATGATGCGGAGCCCGCCGAGACGCAGGTTGATCGTTGTCTTCTTCAGTGGTTGGCCGTGCGGGTTCTCGCGGGTGGCGAGCCAGAGTTTGTAGGCCTCGATGTGGTTGCGGCGAACCTGACGCAGGGAGCGGATGGTGGGGTCGTGATCGATGAGCCAGTCGGCGAACAAGCGCAGGACACGATCGGCGTGTTCGACGCTGGCGGGTCGCAACGACACTGCGATCTGGGCGGTGTAGTGATGGCTGGTGGCGGCGTGTTCGGGGGCGTGCGCGGTGATGCGGGCCCATCGCTGGTTGGCGGGGGTGGGTTCGATGGCGAGCATCGTCATGACGCCCGTCCCGTCCGGCCGAGGCGGGCCTGGGCGTCGATTGCTTCGGCGGCCCGCCGGTATTCGCCGGCGAGCCAGTCGTTGGCGAGGTGGAGGTAGATCTGGGTGGCCGAGATCGATCGGTGTCCGGCTTGGGCCTGTAACGCTTCCAGGGCCATGCCGGCCTCACGCAGCCGGGTGAAGCAGGTGTGGCGCAGCTCGTGGCAGGTGCCGTGGGTGAGTCCGGCCCGGGCTCGGGCGCCGGTCATGATCTCTTCCAACCCTTTCGGTGTGAGGGGTTGGCCGCGATGAGGGCCTTTCAACACGACGAACACCCGGTCGGTGACCGTCTCGTCGGGACGTTCAACGTCGAGGTAGGTGCGTAGCGTCGTGAAGAATCGTGGGGAGATCGGCACGAGGCGTTGGTGGCCGCCTTTGCCGTCCGCGATGAACAGGCGGCGTTCCCCCCAACGGATGTCACCGTGACCGAGGCCGAGGACTTCGCAACGGCGGAGCCCGCCCAACAGCATCGCTTCGACCATCGCCCGATCACGCGACGTGCGTAAGGCGCCGAGGAGTCGCGGGACCTCGTCGGTGTCGAGGATCTGAGGTAGATGGCGAACCGGACGGACGAGGGGCACCACGCGTCGACCGCGGGTCACCGGCGATCGGACCGGCATCCCGCGCTGGACCGGGTTGTGGTCCATCTCGTCGAGCGCGACGAGATGGGCGTAGAACCCCGACAACGACGACAACCGTCGCCGCACCGTCGACAACGCCATCCCGGCCGTGTCATCGATCGCGATCACGTTGCCGTCGGTGCTGCCGGTCCGTTGGGCGCGGATGAACTCGATCACGTCACGGCGCCGCACGTGCAGCGGGTCGAGATCGACGACGGTGAAGAACACCTTCAAGTCGTACGCGACCGCCAACACCGAGTTCGGTCGCAACCGGGCCGCGACCACCTCGAGATAGGCGTCAACGAGCCGATGACCCAACCTAGGAGCCCCAGCAGAGCCAGGCTCGGGCCACGTCAACATCGGGAACGACGAGAGCATGTGATCCTCCGATCACGCCCGCAGCACCATCGTCACCGACAGCAACAACGGACAGGTGGATCACCGGCAGGGATGATGCAGATGGCTGCTCATCCA
>JANPGL010000346.1:0-2045 GCA_031423915.1 Actinomycetes bacterium
TCGGCGATGTAGATGGGGCCGTTGTTCGGTGCGGCCACGAAGTTGACCGGGATCGTGGGGTAGCCGGGGAACGACGTGATGATGGGTTCGATCACCAGGCCCGGCTGGACCACGCACGGGGTGGTCACCGGGCCGTAGCACGTCGCCGCCGACGCGGGTGTCGGGCCGGCGACAGACATGGCCAGACCGCTCGTGATGATGGCGGCAGCGAGGCCGATCCGCGTCCGTACCCTCGACATCCTGATGAACCGTCCCTGGTCTGCAGCGCCCGCTTAAGGGCAGGCTATGACCGGGCGTCGGGCCGGGGCGGGTCGCGTGACCACGGATCGTCACCGTGCGACGAAGTTCACGCTCGCTTCAACCGCTCTTAGAACTCTTACCACCGCTCTCCGTGCGAGAACCCACCAGAATCGTACGAGATACGCCGATGGGACGAGTCCGCCCCCGCGACCGTCGGGCGCCGGTCAGAACGTCACGTCCACGTAGTCGACGTCCAGGGGGCCGTCGGCCGACGTCGGGCGCTCGAGTCGAAGGCTGCTCACGCCCGGCGGCAGCGTGACCTTGACGGCCACCGACCGACCGGCGCTCCAACTGGTCCAGTCGCCAGCCGTCGCCGGGGTGAGGTCGAACCGGAGGTCGACCTCCTGCCCACCCGCCACCGTGAGGCGACGCACGGCCGGCAGGAACGCCGCCTTGTAGCGGACCGAAACGGTGGCCTCCACCGACGTGGAGCGCGGGTTCGTGACCGAGAACGTGGCCGCCTGACCGGCGGACGCCCACGCCGTGATCCAGCCCGCGCCCGACCAGCCCGCCCCCCAGGTGACCGCCGTCGGCCCGGCGAGCAGGGCGGCCTCCGCCTCGTAGCGCACGGTCACCGGAGCCGGAGGCAGGGTCGTGGTGGTGGTGGTCGCCACCACGGTCGTGGTCGTCGTCGGCAGCTCCGTCGTGGTCGGCAGCTCCGTCGTGGTCGTCGGCGCAACGGTGGTCGTCGGCGGCGCAATGGTGGTGGTGGTGGTGGTGGTGGTCGAGGTCGACGTCGTCGTGACCTCGGTCGTCGTGACCTCGGTCGGCGCAGTCGTCGTCGAAGTCGTCGTGGGCGGCGGCTCGGTGGTCGTCGTGGTGGTCGTGGGCGGCGGTGGGAGCTCGACCGTGACGTCGACGCTGTCGACGTCGAGCGGGCCGTCGCCCGAGCCGGCGCGCACCAACGACACGGTGCTGTTCCCCGCCGGCACCATCACGGCCACCGTCACGGTCCGACCGGCGGCCCAGTTCGTCCTGTCGCCGCCGACAATCGGGGTGACGGCGAACGAGAGCGTCGCCACCTCCACACCCCCGACGCGCAGGCTGCGCACGGCCGCCAGCCACGAGGCCTTGTAGCGGATCGAGATCGTGGCGTTCGCCGCCGCCGACGACGGGTTGGACACGGGGAACGAGAGCGCCTGCCCGGCGTCGCTCCACTGCGTGACCCAGCCCGTGCCGGTGAAGCCCGAGCCCCACCTCACGACCTGGGGACCGGTCAGCATGGCGTCCTCGGCCTCGAGGTGGGTCGTGGCCGACACCGGTGCGGGCGGCATCGTCGTGGTGGTGGCGGGCACGGTCGTGGTGGTGGGCGGCGGCGTGTCGGTGGCCACGAAGCGGGCCACCAGGCTCACGGTGCCGGCGGCCGGCGCCAGGGTGCGCACCTCGGCCGTGGCACCGTCGGACCACCCGACGAAGCGGTAGACCACCCCGTCCTTCACCTGCGACGGCGCCACGCGCAGCGTCGTCGACGCCGCACCGATCTGGGCGGCCGTCAGCGGGGCCAGGCCGCTGTTGCCGTCGCGTTCGACCGTGAGGCCCGTCGGCTCGGTGTCGACGGCGAGCGTCAGCCACCGACCGGGCAGGTCGACGGTGCGCGTCGACGTCAACCCCAGAGAGTTGGTCACGGTGACGTTGAGCTGGAGGTACGAATAGCCGTCGTGGGGCGGGCGCCCCACACCGCCGGCCGCCCGGGCGGGCGCCCGGCCGCCCCGGGGGCCCAGGGGGGGGGCCCGCCATGGGGGGGG
>JANPGL010000347.1:0-13316 GCA_031423915.1 Actinomycetes bacterium
GCGTGCCCAAGGTGCCCGAGACGTTCATCATCGACGACAACGGCGTCGTGCGCGAGCACCTGAAGGGCCAGACGTCGGCCGCGCAGCTCGACAGCATCCTGGCGTCGCTCGGGGCGACGGCATGACGGCGTCGTGGAACCGCACCCTGAAGCGGTGGCCGGCGTGGATCGCCCTCGCGGCGCTGGCGTTGGCGCTCATCGTGATCGGCGCAGCGCGCGGCAACGGGCCGACGAACAACACCGAGCGCATCGACGCCATCGCCAAGACCGTCAAGTGCCCGGCGTGCGTGGGTGAGTCGGTGTACGAGTCGCGTGTGGCGGTGGCCGTCAACATCCGTGAGGAGATCGCCCGGCGCGTCGCCGCTGGCGACACCGACGGCCAGATCCGGGACCGCATCGAACGGCAGTTCCCCGGTTCGGAGCTGGTGCCCAAGGCAGAGGGCGCCAACCTGGTCCTGTGGGTGCTGCCCGTCGTGGTGCTCGTGCTCGGCCTCGGCGGCGTGGCGCTGGCCTTCCGGCGCTGGCGGGCGCAGGCCGCGGCGGCGGGTGACCCCGACGACGCCGACCGGGAGCTGGTGGCCGCCGCGCTGCGGGCCGCCGCCGAGGCGGACGACGGCCCGTGACGCTGCCCCCGGACCAGCTGGCCGAGCTCGAGGAGGAGCGCGGCTTCCTGCTGACGTCGCTGACCGACCTCGAGCGCGAGCATGCCGCCGGCGACGTGGCCGACGACGACTACCGGACGTTGAAGGACGGGTACACGGTGCGGGCCGCCGAGGTGCTGCGCGCCCTCGACGCGGGGCGACCGCCCACCCGGGTGGTGCGCACCCCCACCGAGAGGCGCCGCACCTGGCTGACCATCGGGGCCACGCTCCTCGTGGCCGGCATCGGCGGCGTGGCCGTGGTGCGCTACGTGGCCCCCCGGCAGGGTGCCGGCCTCACCGGCGACGTGGTCGACGCCGTGGCCGCCAAGCTGTCGTTGGCCCGCCAGCAGCAGGGCCAGGGCGACGTGAACGGGGCCATCGCCACGTATCAGGAGGTGCTGAAGACCGACCCGGACAACGCCGAGGCCCGCACCTACCTGGGGTGGATGATCGCCACCACCTACCTCGGTCAGGACGTCACGGTGACGACGGCCAACGACGTCCAGAAGGCCAACATGGGCGCGGCCGAGGCCCTCCTCGACAACGCCATCAAGCTCCAGCCGACCTACGCCGACCCGAAGTGCTTCAAGGCCGTGGTGCGCTTCCGCTTCTTCGAGGACGCAGCCGGTTCCAAGGCCGCGGTCGACGCCTGCCTCGCCGCCAACCCCCCGGCCGTGGTGGCGGGCCTGGTCACCAAGCTGAAGAGCGACATCGACGCCGCACTCGCCGCGGGCTGAACGCCACCCGACCGTTCAGGCGCGCACGAGGCGGGGACGGGCGATGGCCACCTCGACGCCCGGCGACCACAGCACAAGCGGATCGCCCGACGGCGCCGGCAGCCCGGCCGCGGTCACGAGGGACTCGTCGCACACGAGCAACTCGGCTGCGTGCACGGGCCAGGTCCCGTGGTCGACGTCGGCCCACATCAGCCGGCGGCCCAGGGTGGAGCCGAGGGCCCACCGGGCGGTCACGAACGCCTCCAGGCTGTCGTCGCGCACGTCGGTCAGTGGCGCGCCGACGCGCACGGCCACCCGGCTCGCCGCCGTACCCGCGGGCCAGCGGCGCCGCTGCAGGTACTCGACCACGTCGTCGCGATGCTCGATGGTCATGCGCGCCCAGCAGTACGGAAGGCGGTAGGTGGCTCGGGCGACCAGCGCGGGGGCGAGCCGGTTCACGTCGAGGCTGAAGAACCACACGCCCCGCCGGCCCCGGGGGTCGACCAGGTAGGTGCGCACGTTCGTCTCGGGGAACGTCGACCACCGGCCGAACGGAGGCAGCGGACCGAACCGGATGCGGGTCATGTGGAACGGCAGGAGCCCCACGAGCGCGTCGCCCTGGAAGGTGTCGACGCGGAAGCCTGCCGGCAGGCGGGCCTGCACGACCTCGGCCGGGTAGCGCCAGTGGATCGAGGCGAGATCGTGCCATCCCTGACGCATGACGGGGTGCCGCACCGGTCGTGGGCACCGAACGGTCACCGCCTCGACCTCCACGAGGATCACGCTATCGGGGACTTTGGGGCCTATTCGACGCTTCCCCGCCGTCCCTACGATCGGGCCATGGAGGAACTCGTCTATCCGCGTCTGTTCCGACCCGCACTCGACAGCTTCGCCGGTCGCACGCTCGTCACCGATCTGGGGGTGAACAAGGCGTCGACGTTCGCGCAGCACGGCGAGCGCGTGGCCCGGCTCACCCGGGCGCTGCGCGGCCTGGGCGTGGGGCCGGGCGATCGCTTCGCCGTGATGACCATGAACAGTGCGGCGTTCCTCGAGCTGTACCACGCCGCGTTCGTGGGCGGGGGGGTGATCAACCCGTTGAACCTGCGCTTCGCGGCCCGCGAGCTGGCCTACGTGCTGAAGGACTCGGGCACGAAGGTGTGCTTCGTCGACTTCCTCTTCGCCGCCATCATCGATGCCGTGCGCGAGGAGGCGGGCCTCGAGCACGTGATCCTGGTCGGCGAGGGCGACGGCCCCCACACCGCGCGCTACGAGGACCTGCTCGCCGCGGCCGAGCCGGTGTTCCCGGCCGAGCCGGGCGAGCGCGACCCGGTGGTGCTCATGTACACGGGCGGCACCACGGGATCGCCGAAAGGTGTGGTGATCGACCAGCGCGCCGAGATGCTCAACGCGTACCACGTGCTGATGCGCATCCGGTTCGACCACGAGGTCACGTACCTCATGCAGACCCCGATGTTCCACGCCGCGTCCATGTTCGCCATCCTGGGCGCCCCGGCGCTGGGAGGTCACACGGTGACGATCCCGCTGTTCGACCCGGTGGCGGTCATGCGGGCGTGCGAGGTGCACCACATCACCCATACCGTGATGGTGCCGACGATGGTCGCCATGGTGCTCGGGCATCCCGAGTTCTCGCCCGAGCGGTTCACCGTGCGCAACCTGACCTACGGGGCGTCGCCCATGCCGCGTGCGCTGCTCGACCGGCTGCTCGGCCTCTACCCCCACCTGGAGCTGCAGCAGGGCTACGGCATGACCGAGAGCTCCTCGGTGCTCACCCTCCTGCTCGACGTCGACCACCGGCGCGGCGGTCACCGACTCGCCTCCTGCGGTCGCCCGGTGCCCGGCGTGGCGCTGTCGATCCAGGACGAGCAGGGCCGGACGATGCCCGCCGGTTCGGTGGGCGAGGTGTGCGCCCGCGGGGGGAACTTCATGGTCGGGTACTGGAACGACCCGGAGACCACCGCCGAGGCCTTCCGCGACGGCTGGTACCACACGGGCGACGCCGGTCGGCTCGACGACGAGGGCTACCTGTACCTGGTCGACCGCGTGAAGGACATGATCGTCACCGGCGGCGAGAACGTGTACTCGGTCGAGGTCGAGAACGCACTGTCGACCCATCCGGCCGTGGCCCAGGTGGCGGTCATCGGCATCCCGTCGGCGCAGTGGGGCGAGGCGGTGCACGCCATCGTGACGCTCGAGCCCGACGCCACCGCCACGCCCGACGAGCTCATCGCGCACTGCCGTCTGTACATCGCCGGGTACAAGGTGCCGAAGTCGGTCGAGATCCGCCAGGAGCCCCTGCCGCTGTCGGGTGCCATGAAGGTGCTCAAGCGCGATCTGCGCGAGCCGTACTGGCGGGGCCACCAGCGTCGCGTGAACTGACCCGTCTGGCTACGCTCGGTCGCCATGTCGCCGCCCCGCCCTGCCGCCGCGCTGCGCCGGCGGGTCGTCGGCTTCCGGTCGCCGGCGGCGGCTGCCCTAGCGGCCTGCGTCGGTCTCGTGCTCGTGTCGCGCTACGGCGACGTGGAGCACGGCGACACCACGGCACGGGCCATCGGATGGTTGGGCACGGTGGCGGTGATGGCCCTGGGTCTCTACGCCGTGCGGGCGGCGGCCAACCGGGTGTTCAAGCTCCTGGCCCCGTTGGTCGGCTCGTCGCACGCGTCGTTGCTGCGTTCGTTGCTCACCCTGCTCGGCGCCATCTTCGCCGTGCTCATGGCGCTCGGGCTGCTCGGCGTGCCCGTCCAGCAGGTGCTGGTGGGCGGCGCCGTCACCGGCATCGTGCTCGGCATCGCCGCCCAGCAGAGCCTGGCCAACATGTTCGCCGGCGTGGTGCTGCTCGTGGCCCAGCCGTTCCGCATCGGCGACGAGGTGACGATCATCGCCGGTGCCCTCGGCGGCGAGCACCACGGCACCGTGCGCGCCGTGGGGTTCACGTACGTGCTGCTCGAGCGCGACGACGGGCGACGGTTGCGCATGCCGAACGCCGGTGTGCTGGCCGGCGCCGTGGCGGTCGGTCCCCCGCTGCCCCGCCCGGCGTCCGTCGAGCCCGGCGACTGAGGTGCCCTAGAGTCCGTCGCATGCACGTGGGGGCGTTGATCTTTCCGACCGATCTGTCCATTCATCCGGCCGTGCTCGGCCGTGAGCTCGAGGCCCGCGGCTTCGAGTCGATGTGGGTCACCGAGCACACGCACATCCCGACCGGCCGCAAGACGCCGTGGCCCGGCGGCGAGCCCCTGCCCGAGGAGTACCGGCGCACGCTCGACCCGTTCGTGGGCCTGGCCATGGCGGCGTCGGTGACGACGGACCTGAAGCTCGGCACGGGCATCTGCCTGGTCAACCAGCACCATCCGATCACGCTGGCCAAGACGGTGGCGTCGCTCGACTTCGCGTCGGCGGGGCGAGTCCTGTTCGGCATCGGTGTCGGTTGGAACGTCGACGAGATGGAGCACCACGGTGTCGACCCGGCCAAACGCCGCAGCCACGGTCGCGAGACCATCCTGGCCATGCGCGAGCTGTGGACCGAGGAGGCCGCGGAGTTCCACGGCCAGCACGTCGACTTCTCGCCGTCGTGGTCGTGGCCGAAGCCGGCCCAGGCCGGCGGCCCGCCCGTGCTCATGGGCGGCGCCGGCGGTCCCGTCACGTTCAAGCACATCGCCGAGTACTGCGATGGGTGGATGCCCATCCACGGCCGCCGCGGCGTGCTCGAGAAGTTGCCCGAGCTCAACGCGGCCCTCGAGGCCGCCGGTCGTGACCCGAAGACGTTCGATCTGGGCGTGTTCGGCTGCCCGGCCAAGCTCGACGTGATCCAGTCGTACCACGATGCCGGCTTCTCCCGTGTCGTGCTCGGCCTGCCGCCGGCCGACGAGGCCACCGTGCTCAAGGTGCTCGACGGCTACGCCGAGGTGCTCGAGCAGGCGTCGGCGCTCTCGTAGGGCACGCCCGCGGCGGCAACCGTTGTGGCGTTCTTGATGCCGGGCCGCTTGGTTTCGTCGGCGATGGGACGATGGGTGGTGGTGAGCGCGGCGCGGGTCGGGCCACCGGTCGCGTCAGGGTTGCCCCCGACGGCTCCGACCGGTGGGGAGGAAGCCCTGGTTCGGCGCGACCTCGTCGACCATCACCTCGACCAGGCCCGTTTCGGGGTGCCCGCCAACCTGCTCGGCGGGGGGTTGTTCGTGGCCACGCTGTGGACGATGGCGCCGCACCGTCGTCTCGCGATCTGGCTTTCGTTCATGGCGCTGACCCAGGTCGTGTACGTCGTCAACAACGTGCTCGTCCGGCGGGCGCCGACGCGCGGTGAGCTCTACGCCACCGTCGCCATCCTCCCGGTGGTGGGAGCGGGCTGGGGGGCCGGGCCGTTCCTCGTGCCCACCGCCGCGTTGGCCACCGCTCGGGCCTCGATGGTGCTGGTGTTCGTGTGCGCCGTGGCGGCGGCGTCGGTGGTGTCGCTGGCCGCTTTCCGGTCCCTGTTCATCGGCTTCTCCGCACCGATGTTCGGGATCACCGGCCTGGGCTACGCGCTGCACGGCCCGGGCCTGCTCCGGGTCGTCCTCCCGGCCGGCGCCGTGCTGATGCTGGCGCTCATGGTCACCTACAACGCCCAGGCGGCGCACACGCTCGCCGATGCCATCCGCTTCCGTCACCGGGCCGCGCTGGCGGCCGAACGGCGCGAGTGGGAGGCGACGCACGATGCGCTCACCGGGCTGCTCGACCGCGGGGGCCTGTTCCGCCGCGCCGACGAGGTGGCGCAGGAGGCGCAGCGGGACGGGCTCGGGTACGCCTTCGTGTTCCTCGACGTCGACGACTTCAAGCGGGTGAACGACGAGGGCGGGCACGAGGTCGGTGACGAGGTGCTCCGCGAGCTGGCCCGCCGCCTGGCCGCCACGTGCTCGGCCGGCGACGCGCCGGCGCGCCTCGGCGGCGACGAGTTCGTGGTGCTGGCGCGCCGCGTCGTCTCGACGGCGCAGGCCACCGCGCTGGCGCACCGCTTGCGCGAGGCCGTGGTGGGCGAGCCGTTCGCGGTCGACGGCCGCTCGCTCGCCGTGGCGGTCAGCGTCGGCGTGGCGATGTCGCCTGCCGGCATCGACGAGCCGGGTGAGCTGCTCGGTGCGGCCGACCGGGCCATGTACCGGGCCAAGGACGAGAACCGGGCGACGGTCGTGGTGTACGACGAGTGGCTGCGGCGCCAGAGCGAAGACCAGCTGGCGCTCGACCGCGATCTGCGCGCCGGTGTGGAGCGGGGCGAGATCGTGGCCTACGCCCAGCCGGTGGTCGAGCTGGCGACGGGGCGCCTCTGCGGCGTCGAGCTGCTGGCCCGTTGGGTGCGTCCCGACATCGGCGTGGTGGCGGCCGCCGGGTTCATCGACGCAGCCGAGCGCGTGGGGCTGGTGGTCGAGATCAGTCGGAGGATCCTCGAGCACGCCGGCGTGGTGGCATCACGGTGGCACGACGACCCCGCCCTCGGCGACCTCACGATCGCCGTGAACGTGGCGGCCCGGCACCTGCGCCGTGGCGAGCTCAGCGACGACGGGCGCCGGGTCGTGGCGGCCCACCCGGCGTTGCGCGATCGGCTCGTGCTCGAGCTGACGGAGACCGAGATGGTCGAGAACCTGCAGGACGCCGAGGAGGTGCTGTCGGAGCTGGTGCGCGAGGGCGCGACCGTGGCCATCGACGACTTCGGCCAGGGCTACTCGTCGCTGGCCTACCTGAACCGACTGCCGGCCGCGCTCGTGAAGATCGACCGCCAGTTCGTGGCGGCCATGACGACCGACGAGGGATCGAGGGCCGTGGTCCACGCCGCCGTCGCTCTCACCCGGGCCTTCGGACGCGAGACGGTGGCCGAAGGGATCGAGACCGTCGAGGTGGCCCGCGCCGCCGGTGACGCGGGTTGCCGCTTCGGGCAGGGCTACCTGTTCGGCCGGCCCGTGCCGCTCGCCGACCTGGAGGTCCTGGCCCGACAGGGGATCCCGGCGGCGACGGCGGGCTGAGCCACCGGACCGGGCGTTGCCCGACCGGGCTGGCCGACCGGTGGTCAGTCGCCGACGCGGCGGCCGTCTTCCACCAAGTTGATCTGCCACAGCACCTCGGCGAGCAGGTCGGCGGCCTGGATGGCCTCGTAGCGCTGGGGGTGCTCGGGCGTCACGCACGACACGAGCGGGGTGAGGATCGTCCACGGCGACGGGTGGCAGAACTGCACGACCGAGTAGCGGTCGCCCGGTGCGGCGGGGTCGGCCACGACGCGATGGATGCCGGTGGGGACGATCCCGTTGGTGAGGTGCTCGAGCATGATGCCGGTGTTCAGGATCACGTGGCCCGCCGGCGGTGCGGCATCGACCCAGGTGCCGTCGACCTTGACCTGGAGGCCCTTCTTGGTGGCGCGGGGCAGGGCGGTGATGAGGTTGATGTCGCCGTGCTCACCGGCCCACACGTGCTCCTGCGACGGGGCCAGCTCCATGGCCGGGTAGTGGATGGCGCGCGAGAGCGCGGCCCCGTGGGTGAGCATGTGCTCGAAGAACAGCTCGTGGACGCCGAGACCGACGGCGATGATGCGCAGGAAGCGGCGCTGCAGGTCGAGGATCGTCTCGTGGAACGCGTCGAGCACCTTGGTGATGCCGGGCACGACCTGCTCGGGGAGCACCTGGCGCATGTAGCGCTTCGGGAAGCGCTCGGCCAGCGGGTGACCCTTCGGGATCTCGCTCGACCAGTTCAGCATCTCCTTCCAGTCGGGCACGTCCATGACCGCGGCGGTCTCGACCAGCAGGCCGGTGTAGCCCGTCTGGCCGTGGGTGCCCTCGGCCACGAAGCGTTGCTTGACCTCGGGCGCCATCTCGAAGAACTGGCGCAGCATCCCGTAGGCCTCGTCGAGCAGCGACTCCGACAGGTCGTGGCTCGTGTAGACGAACCCGGTGCGGAGGCTGCGCATGACGCCGTCGACCACGGCGCGGCGGGCGGCGGCGTCGCCGCGCTCGTAGGCCAGCAGGTCGACGTCGAGGATCGAATCGGACGTTCCGGTCATGGGGCCAGGGTAGTGCCGCCGTCTTCTTCCAAACCCGCCGGGTTCGCGCCCACGCATGGGCATGAGCGATCCGAAGCCGCCCACCCCGCCCGTCCTGCTGACCGTCGATCCCGTCGCCTCCGAGGAGGCCGTCACCATCCTGCGCCAGGCCGCCGACGCCGCCGGCTACGAACGCACCCGCCACGAGCGGGCGCTGGCCGCGGCGCTGACGCTGTGGATCGGCAAGGAGGGCCAGCGCGTCGAGCGTGAGGGCCGCGAGCTGGCGCAGGGCTGGGCCGACCTCGAGGTCGACCTGCGGCGGCAGGCCACCGAGATCCGCCTCGCCGTCGTCGCCTCCCAGCAGGAGAACCGGCGCCGCCAGGCCGCCTACAGCGACGCCATGGGTGCCTGGCAGGACCTGGTGGCGCCGCCGGGCACGTGACGGCTCTCGTTCCACTCGGCGGTAGCGTCGACACGATGGACGCCGAGCTGGTCGCCACGGCGCAGCGGCTGGCCGACGAGGTCCTGTTCCCCGCGGCGCTGGCCACGGACGCCGCCGACGTGGTGCCGCAGGCGCAGCTCGATGCGCTCGCCGCCGCCGGGCTCTATGGGCTGACGGCGCCGCGCTCGGTCGGCGGGCGGGGGGCAGACGCGGCCACGGTGCTCGGCGTCATCGAGGCGATCGCCGGGGGCTGCCTGACCACCGCGTTCGTGTGGACCCAGCACCTGGGCGCAACGCGGGCCGTGGCGTCGTCCACCGGTGAGGTGCGGGCGCTGGCGCCCTCGCTGGCCTCGGGGGCGCGACGCTCCGGCGTGGCGTTCGCCCACCTCCGCCGGCCCGGCCCGCCGGCGGTCGTAGCGGCGCCCGACGGCGACGGTGGATGGCGCCTGACGGGCGAGGCGCCCTGGGTCACGGGCTGGGGTCGCATCGACGTCGTGCACGCCGCCGGGGTGTGCGGCGGCGACGTCGTCTGGTCGCTCGTCGATGCGGTCGTCGAGCCGACGCTACGCGTCGAACGGCTGCGGCTCGCCGCCGTCGACGCTTCGGCGACGGTGGTCGTGCAGCTCGACGGCCACCGGGTGCCACCCGAGCGGGTCACCGTGGTCGAGCCGCTGGCCGACTGGCTCGCCCGTGACGCACTCGGCCTGCGGACGAACGGGTCGCTGGCGCTCGGGATCACGCGGCGGACCCTGTCGCTCCTCGGGCCCTCGCCGCTCGACGACGAGTTGGCTGCGGCGCGCGTCGCGCTCGACGCGTCCGGGCCCGACACCGTGGCCGCCTCCCGCGCCCGGGCGTCCGCCCTGGCCGTGCGGGCCACCGCGGCACTGGTGGCCGCCGGGGGCGGGCGGGCCATCCGCCGTGACGAGCACGCCCAGCGCCTCGCCCGTGAGGCACTGTTCCTGCTGGTCCAGGGCCAGACGCCGGCCATCAAGGCCGCGGAGGTCGCCGCGCTCACGGGCCGCGTCACACCCGGTCCGTAGACTGGGCGGGTCATGTCCCGCCTCGTCGACGGTCTCAACCCCGCGCAGCTCGATGCCGTCGTCCATGGCGACGGTCCCCTGCTCGTGGTGGCCGGCGCCGGGTCGGGCAAGACGCGCGTGCTCACCCACCGCATCGCCCACCTCATCGAGCAGCACGGGGTCAGCCCGTTCGGCATCCTGGCCATCACGTTCACCAACAAGGCCGCAGGCGAGATGCGCGAGCGCGTCGAGCACCTGGTCGGTCCGGTCGCCAAGAAGATGTGGGTGTCCACGTTCCACTCGGCGTGCGTGCGCATCCTGCGGCGCGACGCCACGCTGCTCGGCTACCCACCGAGCTTCTCGATCTACGACCAGTCCGACGCGGAGCGTCTCACGGGCTACGTCATCCGCGACCAGCGACTCGACCCCAAGAAGTACACGTCGCGCGGCGTCCACTCGCAGATCTCCACCTGGAAGAACGACCTGATCCTGCCCGACGAGGCGCTCGCCAAGGCGTCGACGCCGATCGACCGCAAGATCGCCGAGGTGTACGCCGAGTACCAGGCGCGCCTCAAGCGGGCCGGCGCCATGGACTTCGACGACCTGCTCGTCAACACGGTGCTGCTGCTGCGTCACCACCCCGACGTCCTGCAGCACTACCAGCGCCGCTTCGAGCACATCCTCGTCGACGAGTACCAGGACACGAACCGGGCCCAGAACGAGATCGTGCTCCTGCTCGGCGCGTCGCACCACAACGTCACCATCGTCGGCGACCAGGACCAGTCGGTCTACAAGTGGCGGGGCGCCGACTTCCGCAACATCAACGACTTCGAGAACGCGTTCCCCGACGTCACCACCATCCTGCTCGAGCAGAACTACCGGTCGACGCAAACCATCCTCGACGCCGCCAACGCCGTCATCGACCACAACGTGGCCCGCAAGCCGAAAAACCTGTGGACCGAGGCCGGGCACGGCGACAAGATCATCCGCTACCACGCCGACGACGAGGGCGACGAGGCCCAGTGGGTGGCCCACACCATCCGCCGTCTGCACGGCGACGGCCGCCGCTACGGCGACGCCGCCGTGTTCTACCGGACCAACGCGCAGAGCCGGGCCATCGAAGAGTCGTTCCTGCGCGTCGGCATCCCGTACAAGGTGGTGGGCGGTACCCGCTTCTACGACCGGCGCGAGATCCGCGACGCGCTGTCGTACCTGCGCGCCGCCAACAACCCGGCCGACGAGGTGTCGATCAAGCGCGTGCTCAACGTGCCCAAGCGCGGCGTGGGCGACACGAGCGTGGCCAAGCTCGACGCCTGGGCCACCGCCGCGCAGGAGCCGTTCCTCGCCGCTATGCGCGACCCCGAGGCCTGCGGGGTGCAGGGCGCGGCCGTCAAGGGCGTGAAGGCGTTCGTCAACCTGCTCGACCAGCTCCACGCCCGCCTGCCCGACGGGCCCGGCGACGTCATCCAGTACGCGCTCGACCACTCGGGCTACCTCGTCGAGCTCGAGGCCGAGAACACCGTCGAGTCGGCGGGTCGGCTCGAGAACCTGGCCGAGCTCGTCGGCTCGGCCCGGGAGTTCGGCACCGTGGCCGAGTTCCTCGAGCAGGTGGCGCTGGTGGCCGACGCCGACCAGATCGACGACGACGACAGCCGCGTCACGCTGATGACGTTGCACACGGCCAAAGGCCTCGAGTACCCGGTGGTGTTCCTCGTCGGGCTCGAGGAGGGCATCTTCCCGCACATCCGCACGCTCACCGAGCCCGACGAGCTGGAGGAGGAGCGACGCCTCGCCTACGTGGGCATCACGCGGGCCAAGGAGAAGCTGCACATCTCGCACGCCTGGAGCCGCATGCTCTTCGGGTCCAGCCAGTACAACCCGCCGTCGCGCTTCGTCGAGGAGATCCCGGCCGAGCTGGTGACGCACCTGGGTGAGAAGCGCACGTCGGGGCGCGGCAGCTGGCGGGAGTCTTCGGGGAGCCGCTGGCGCGACGACTCCGACGGTGGGGGTCGCGTGTACGGGGGCTCCCGCTCGGGCAGTGGCAGCGGAGGGTCCGGCACCTACCAGCGCGGTCGCCACCCGCTCGACACCGATTCGCACCGCGAGCGCGTCGTCGACGCCGCCATCAAGGCCGGCGCCCGCGCCGTGGCCGACAAGACCACCGGCGCCGAGGCCATGGGCCTGTCGATCGGCGACCGTGTGCGCCACGGCAAGTACGGCGAGGGCGTGGTGCTGCTGGTGCGCGGCGAGGGGGACAAGGCCGAGGCCACGATCCGCTTCCCGAACCACGGCGAGAAGTCGTTCATCCTCGCCTGGACGCCGATCCAGAAGATCTGAGACGCCTCGACAGGCGTGTGGGCGCTGGGCGTTGGTTGGGCCGTCGGCCAGAGGTTGGGTCGTCGGGGGCGATCTGGTCGACCGTTCGGACCGAGGTGGCCCCGAGGCGGCCGGGCGCACCGCCGGATCACCGCCCAGGGTCGAGGTGGGCTCGGAGCTTGCCGAGGCGTCGGTCCCACGCCGCGCCGGTGTCGACCATCCAGGCCACGCCGGGGGCGAGGCGGTCGGCTGCCAGCGCGTAGCGGACCTCTCGTCCGGCCCGTTCGGCGGTCACCAGCCCGGCGTCGGCCAGGACCTGGAGGTGCTTCACCACGGCCTGGCGGGTCACCGGCAGGTCCTCGGCCAGGCGGGTGGCCGAGGCCGGTCCGTCGGCGCCGAGCCGGCGCAGCAGGAGGCGCCGGGTCGGGTCGGCGAGCGCGCCGAAGAGCCCGTCGAGCGCGTCGACCGCGACGCTCACGCCCGGACGAACATGCCGGCGAGCGCCATGGCCCGGGGCCCGGCGAGCGCGGTCGTCTCGACGACGCGCAGCCGGGTGGTTCCGCCCGCGGCGGGCACGAGCAGCAGGGTGACGGTGGAGGCGTCGGCCGGCTCGTCCTCGCGCCACCAGGTGAACGTGACCCGGCGGCCGGGCTCCACGTCGCGCACGCACAGGCGACGGCCGACGCCGTCGTCGTCGACGACGCGGCCCGCCGCGCCCGGCTCGATGGCGGGGAGGTCGACCTCGGGTGCGAGCCAGGCGGCGAGGCCCTCGGGGGTGGCTACGGCCGCCCAGGCGTCGTCGCCCGATGCATCCAGTTCAATCTCGATGTCGACCGTCGCGGTGTCGTCCATGGACCGAGCCTACCGCAACCAAGAGGTTGCAGTTGTGCGTGACCCGCCGTACGATCGTGCAACCAATCAGTTGCACCAACCGAAAGGGACCCGCCGATGAGCTCCATCCTCGTGCCGACCGTCATCGAGCAGACCAACCGAGGCGAGCGGGCGTTCGACATCTACTCACGCCTGCTGGCCAACCGCATCGTCTTCCTCGGCACCGCCATCGACGAGACCGTGGCCAACGTCGTCGTGGCCCAGCTGCTCCATCTCGAGTCCGAAGCGCCCGATCGTGACATCTCGCTGTACATCAACTCGCCCGGCGGCGAGATGACCGGCC
>JANPGL010000348.1:0-4625 GCA_031423915.1 Actinomycetes bacterium
TCCGTCAGGCCTGGCCCTGCGGCTTGGGCTCCTCGACGGGCTGGGGGACCGCCTGCGCGGCGGGGGCGCCGCCCAGGCCGAGCTCGGCGCGCAGCTCCGACAGGCGGCTCTGCGCCTCGACGTTGGCCGTGGCCTGCTCGATCTCCATCATGCGGGACTCGACCGAGGTCTCGGTGAGCTCGCTCGTGGCCTTGGCCTTGGCGTAGCGCGACTCGATCTTCTGGCGCACCTCGTCGAACGTGGGCACGTCCTGGCCGACGGTCTCGTTCAGCGAGGCCATGGCCGAGTTCATCTGCTCCTGCATCTTCGCCTGGTCGAGCTGGGACATGAGCTTGGAGCGCTCGGCCAGCTTGCGCTGCAGGTTCGAGGAGTTCTGCTGGACGGCGGCCTTGGCGTTGTCGGCGGCCTGCGTCGACTGCAGGACCATCTGCTTCTGTTCCTCGACGGTGCGCTCCAGCTCGATGAGCCGGTTGGCGAGTGCCTCGGCGGCCTGGTTGTACTGGGTGGACTTGGCGGTGTCGCCCTTGGTCTGGGCGTCGGCGGCCATGATCAGCGCCTGGCGGGCGTTTGTGTTGACCTTCTCCAGCTGCTCCATCGAGCGGTTCAGCCCGAGCTCGGCCTGCTTCTGGTTGGCGATCACGTTGGCGGCCTGCTCGCGCAGGCGACGGTGCTGCTCCTGGGCCTCCGTGATGGCCTGCTCGATCTGCACCTTCGGATCGGCGCGCTCGTTGAACGACCCGGTGAGCTTGGCCGTGACGTACTTCCACCACTTGCTGGCGAGCTTGAACATGGCGGGCAGCCTAGCGAGCCCGGCCCACGACGGGCCCGACCTCTAGCGCGATCCTTGCGGGGCGCCCCGCCGGGCGAGACGGCGCAGCTGGTCGAGCTCGGGCGCCTTCAGGAACGCCAGGCCCGCCACGTAGGCGACCATCCCGGCGAGGGTGCCGACGACGAGCCGCGCCAGCGCGGCCAGGCCGGCCTCGCCCCCCACGGCCCGGCTGGCCAGCCAGGCCACCTCGCCGCACACGATCGCCGCAGCGGAGAGGCGCACGACCGAGGCCACGAGCGGTCGCAGCGGCATGCCCCGGACCTTCCAGGCCAGCACGCGCACGGCCACGGCGACGCTGACGGCGTAGGCGACCGTGAACGACCACGCCAGGCCCGGCACGCCGAACCGGCCCACGAGGGCGAGCCCCACGACGACGTTCACGGCGTTCTCGCCGACGTTGACGAGGAACGGCGAGCGCGTGTCGTCGTGGGCGTAGAAGCCGCGCATCACGTAGAGGTAGCCGGCCACGAACGGCAGCCCGACGGCGAAGGCGGCGAGGGTGTCGGCGGTGAGCTCGGCCGAGGCCGCCTCGTAGCTTCCGTGTTCGAGCACCACCGACACCACCGGGCGGGCCAGGGCCACCAGCCCGGCCGCCGCGGGCAGGAGCAGCACGGCCAGCGCTCGGGCGCCGGAGGTGAACGTCGCGACGAACGCGGCGCGGTCGTGGGCTTGGCGGGCGCGGGCGAGCTCGGGCGTGAACGTGGTCGTCACGGACATGGCCAGGAGCCCGATCGGGAGCTGCACGATGAGGAACGCCAGGAAGTAGGCGGTCGATCCGCCGCTGCCCGGCTTCGTCAGCGCCGTGACGACGAACAGGGCGAGCTGGTTGGCGATCACGTAGCCCGCCGTCCAGCGCGACAGGCGGAGCACACGCCGCACGGCCGGGTGCCGTCGGTCGGGTCGGAACCGGAGGCGCACGCCGGCCCGGGCCAGGGCGGGCAGCAGGGATACCGACATGGCCACGATGCCGGCCGTCGTGGGTACGGCCAGCCACAGGCGCAGCCCGCCGTCGGTGGCGGCGGTGGCGAGCGACCGGTCGCCCGGGACGGCGCGGGCCATGAGCGCCAGCGCCACGATGACGATGAGGTTGTTGAGCACCGGCGCCCATGCGGCCGCGAAGAAGCGGCGACGGGCGTTGAGCAGACCGGTGGCCAGGAACGTGAGCCCGTAGAACAGGATCTGCGGCGCGAACCAGAAGGCGAAGACGGTGGCCACGTCGCGCAGCTGGGCGACGTCGGTGGTGCCGCCCGACGACGCCGACGTGAGCAGGCGCACGATGAGGGGCGAGGCCACGAACGCCACCACCGTGAGCGCCAGCGTGGCGAGCAGCGCAGTGGTCACGACTGCCGACGATCCCTCGTGGTCGTCGGTGTCGGCCTGCTCGGTGAACAGCGGGATGAGCGTGGCCGTGAGCACCCCGCCGATGACGAGCTCGTACAGCATGTTCGGCACGTTGTTGGCCACGTTGTAGGCGTCGGCCAGGTCGGGCTTGATGAGCGCGACGAGGAGCGCGAACCGGGCGAAGCCCGTGAGGCGCGACAGCAGCGTGCCGACGGCGACGACGGCGTTGGCCCGCAGCAGGCCGGCGCCGCCGGTACGAGCCTGGCTCACACGCCGCCGGCGGCGCGGGCCTGGCCCGCCGGACCGGGGCGGTTCGTCTCCTCGAGCGCCTGGCGCAGCGCCTCCATCTCGGTCACCAGGCCGTCGACGTCGGAGTCGAGCCCGCCGAGGTCGTCGCCGGCCGACACCGACAGCTCGGCCACGCGGGCGACGAGCTCGTCCATGCGGGCGTCGAGCAGGCGGAGGCGGCTCTGGGCGTCCTGCGACACGTCGGTCATGCGCTTGCCCGACGCCATCTGCGCCTCGAACGACGCCACGGTCGCCTGGTTCGTCGGCGTGGCCGGCAGCGTGCGGGCCTGGGCGAGGTCGCGGGCGGTCTCGGCCAGATCGAGGTTGCGCAGCGCACCATCGATGTCGTGACCGCGTCGGGCGATGCGCCAGCACTCGCTCGACGCGTCCTCGAAGCGCGACGCCACCTCGTTCAGGCGATCGCGCAGCGGGCCGCTCTGCACGGCCTTCACCGTGCGATCGAAGCGGCCCTGCGCCGCCTGGGCGCCGAGCACATAGCTGCGCCAGGGGTCGCTCAGCGCGTAGGGGTCGATCTGGTCGGCCGGCTTGCCCTTGGGGACGGCGGCGAGCACCCGGCCCGCCCAGGCGGCCACGCCGACGCCCGCGGCGAGGGCCAGGGGCAACCCGGTGGCCACGCCGACGGCCAGGCCGGCGCCGGCCAGGACGATGGCGAGCGGCGACATGATCGCCCGGGCGACGGGGGGCGTGAAGAATCGGTCGCGGAACGACGGGCCCGGCATGGCAGCACCCTACTGAGCGGTCGGATCAGAAGTTGGAGATGACGGCGGCGAAGACCTGCTCGATCGTCGCCGGGTTCGAGGCGTCGTAGGCGGCGGCGTTCGAGGCTTCGGCGATCTGGCGCAGGATGCTCTTGTCGGCGTCCTTGCCGTAGGCGATCGGGAAGACCCGGATGGGCCGGATGTTGGCGCCGCCCTCGGAACCGACGCGCAGCTCGCCGAGGAGCCCGTCGAGCTGCTGGCGGTCGTCGGCCGGTTTGCCGTCGTCGTTCTTGCCGTCGGTCAGCAGCACGACCGCGTTGATGCGAGTGGCGTCGTAGCCGTCGCCCATGGTCGTGTAGCTGTCGGCGGCGACGGCGTACAACGGGGTGCCCTGCACCGGGGTCAGGCGGCCGATGGCGTTGCGCAGCTGGGTGCGCTGCCCTTCGGCCATGGGCGCGATCGTCACGAGGTCGACGAAGAACTGGTTCGGGTCCTTCGACAGGCCGGTGGAGAAGATGCGCAGGCCGACCTCGTCGCTGTCCTTGAACTGCGCCAGCGCCGACTGGGCGGCCTGCTTGGCCAGCTCGAGCTTCGATTCGCCGTTGGCCCCGTCGGCCGCGTCGGCCATGGAACCCGACACGTCGATGACGAGCATCACGCGGGCCGACTTGCGCTGCTCGGCCCATCCGTCGAGAAGCTTGACCATCACCTCCGGGCTGGGCACGTCGAGCACCGCTTGGGGCTGGTTCGGGTCGACACCGAACGCCGCCTCGATGGGCGAGCCGACCTTCACGTCGGGGTTGTACGGACGGAAGCCGAACTCGAGCACCTTGGCCTGGTTGGCCGGCTGCTGCACGAAGGTCTCGAACAGCGCGGCGGCCTGCTTCTGCTCGGGGGTCACCCACGGGGCGTCGAGGATGTAGAGCGGGTTGTCGCTGAACAGCGTGCCCTCGGTCGGGTAGATGGCGACGAGCGGCACCTTGGGCACGCGGGGCGTCTCGCCCGAGTCGAGCACGCCGTCGGGGTTGCCCTTGTTGTAGTCGATGACCGACTTCTCCTCGACCGCCACGGCCGAGGCGTACGTGAGCGCCGTGCCGCGGGCGTCGGCGCGGAACCAGTTGTTGAGGAACGTCATCGTGATGTCGCCGTAGTGGACGACCGCGCTCTCGACGTTCTGGGCGAACGTCACGACGTCGGGGCGGTTGAGGTCCTCGGTGGTCAGGCCCTTCGATTTCTGCGTGGCCGCGTAGTACTGGGCGATGGTGAAGTTCAGCCCGCTCGTGGAGTAGTTCGGGTTCGTCTTGCCGAGACGGAACGGTCCCCACTCGGGATGGCCATGGGCGGCCCAGCCCTCGGGATCCTGCGACAGGGCGAGGATGTCGGTGAAGCCGAGTCGGGCGTCGGGCCAGCCCAGCGCCTCGGCCATCGGCCGGGGCATGGCGATCACC
>JANPGL010000349.1:0-5301 GCA_031423915.1 Actinomycetes bacterium
GATCCGGGTGGGTGGCCCCCGGCGCGCGGGCCCGCCGCCTCGCCTCCCGCCTCAACTCCCGCGCCGGCCCGACCGGGCCCAACAACGTCCTCGTCGCCCTCGGCGACGGCGGCTCGGTGTGCGTCTACGCCCTCACCGCCACGGACGTGATCGTCGACGTGAACGGCTGGTACTCGTCGGCCGGCGGCGCTCCGGGGCTCGTCACCACGAACCCGACCCGTCTCGTCGACACCCGATCGGCGGGCGGTCGGCGTCAGGACCTGTCGGTGCCGCTCGACGGCGTCGTCCCGGCCGACGCCACGGCCGTCACCCTGAACGTCACCGCCACCGACCCGTTGTTCGACGGCTACCTCACGGTGTACCCGTGCGGGTCCGAGGTGCCGCTGGCGTCCAACCTGAACTTCGTCGCCGGGCAGACGGTGCCCAACCTCGTGACCGTGAAGGTCGGGGCCGGGCGCAGCATCTGCGTGCATGCCAACGTCCCGACCAACGAGGTCGTCGACCTCGAAGGCTGGTTCACGGCGGCCGGCAAGTCGGTGTCCGCAGTCAGCCCGACCCGACTGCTCGACACCCGCGACGGCACCGGCGGCTGGCTCGACGCCCTCGCCGCCGGCCAGACGATCGACCTCGAGATCGCCGGCTCGGCCGGCATACCCGCAGGGGCCACGGCGGTCCTGCTCAACGTGACGGTCACCGGCGCCACCACCGGCGGCTACGTGACCGTGTTCCCGTGCGGAACCCAGCGTCCCCTCGCCTCGAACCTCAACGTCGCCGCCGGCCAGACGGTGGCCAACGCCGTGGTCGCCCCGCTGAGTGGCGGCAAGGCCTGCTTCTTCGCTTCGGCCGGCGTCCATCTGATCGCCGACGTGGCGGCCTACATCGCCTGATCGTCAGCCGGCCGCGAACCGATCCGCCGACGCGGTCGTCACATGCCGACATGACGACGGAACAACCGAAGCGACGGGATGGCACGAGGAAGGCGTGGGCGCTCGGGGTGGCGACGTTCGGCCTCGCCGCCTGCGGCGGTGCATCGACGGGAGGGACCGGTACGGCAGCCGACCCGACCGCGCGGGGTTCACGCCCGCCCGTCACCGCTGACATGCCGGCGCTCCAGCGCGGGGTGAGCGACTCGGTGGTCGCCTACCGCGACGTCCAGTTCCGTGTCCTGCGGGGCGAGGCGGTGACCGACGACGAGGTCGAGCGCGTGGCCCGGCACGGGGCGAAGGACCTCCTCGTCGCCGCCCGGGGTGCCGACCCGCTGACCGAGGACGCCATCCCCTCGTACGACCGGAGGAACGTCCTGGTGCTCGACCCGACCTACCGCATCGGCGCCGACGGCCGGGCGCTCACCCCCGTCGGGCGCCAGGTGCTCACGATGCAGTCTCGCGGCTGGGTGGCGGTCCTCTGCACCCGCACCGGCGACCGGGTGGTCGGCGTCGTGGTCGGCGTCGACGTCCTGGCCGGCGGCCACCCGTTGACCGAGTACCTCCCGTCCGAGGCGGGCTTCCACGCGGACACGCCGGGGGTGCTGCTGGCCACCGGCGCGACCGACCTGGGCGTGACCTGCTCGGCGAAGGGCACACCCGCGCTCGAGGGCCGCTGACGGACCGCTGCGCTCACCCGCCGAACATCACCGGCAGCAGGTCACTGGCGTTGCCGTGCAGCACCACGTCGGCGTGACGGTCCATCTTCGTGGGCTCGGCGTTGACGATGATCACCGCCGCACCGGCCGCCCGCGCCCGCGGCACCATGTTGGCCACCGGGTAGACCTGCAGGGTCGTGCCGATGGCCACGAGCAGATCGGCCTCCTCGGCCACCCGCATGGCCCGGTCGATGACCTCGGGCACGAGCGACTGACCGAACGAGACGGTGGCCGACTTGATGATCCCGCCGCAGTGGGTGCAGCGCGGGTCGAGCTCGCCGGCGCGGACGCGGTCGATCATCAGCGCGATGGGGCCCTCGTCGCCGCAACCCCAGCAGTGGTAGCGGCGCATCGTGCCGTGCACCTCGACGACCAGACCCCGCGAGGACCCCGCCTTCTGGTGGAGCTCGTCGACGTTCTGCGTGACCAGCGCGTGGAGCTTGCCGCGCTGCTCGAGGTCGACGATGGCGCGGTGGCCGGCATTCGGCTCGGCCGACCACGTCGGCGAGGTGAGCCGGGTCTGCCACGCGGCGCGCCGCACCTCGGCGTCGGCCAGGTAGTGCTGGAGCGTGGCGGCCTTCTCGGCCGCCGGGTTCTTCGTCCACACGCCGTTCGGCCCGCGGAAGTCGGGGATGCCGGAGTCGGTCGAGATTCCGGCGCCGGTGAGGACCACGACGCGGGCCGCCCCGTCGACCATCGATCGGGCGGCCGCCACCGGTTCGGGGAGCTCGTCGGCCATCGCAGCATCTTTGCACCGGATCTTCCAGACCGAGCACCCCTGCGCACTCTCTAGGACGTGACGCTTCCCTGCGCCCACCTGCCCGCCCTCGGGAGGTCCCCATGCACGCCCCCTTCTCCCCGCCCGGGCTCACGCCCGACGCCGTCGCCACGGTCGGCCCCATCTCGCTCGACCCGGTCGACGCCGCCGTCGTCAGCCCGACCGTGGTGCTGCGGCCGCTCGTCGACCCGGCGGTCGACGCGGCCGGCTTCGACCCGCGCTCGAGCTACGTCGAGCTGTTCTGGCTCGGCATCCTCGGCCCGTCGTCGGTGTGGCTCCTGCGCCGTGTCGCGCTCGGGTTCGACGCCTGGCCCGACGGGTTCGAGCTCGACGTCCACGAGACCGCCGACGCCCTCGGCCTCGCCGCCGGCCATCGCAACTCGGCCTTCACCCGCACCGTGCAGCGCATCGTCCAGTTCGGCATGGCCCGCCCGGGCGACGACGGCCTCTACGTCCGCCGCCGACTGCCCCCGCTCAGCGCCCGCCACCTCAACCGCCTCCCCGCCACCCTGCGCGACGCCCACCGCGCCTGGGCCGCCACCGGCGAAGACGACCTCGCCCGCGAGCACGAACGCGCCCACGCCGCCGCCGTCGGCCTCGTCCAGATCGGCGACGAACCCGAGCTCGTCGAGCAGCACCTGCGCGCCATGGGCATCCACCCCCGCGTCGCCGCCCAGGCCGTCGCCTGGGCCCTCAGCCGCTCACGTCACCCCACGGCCCACACCCCGCCCGACGCGGCGTGACCCGGCTCGGCGGGCGGATCTCCGGCTCAGCGGCCCTTGGCGGGCTTCGGGGACTCGAAGCGCTCGACGAGCTCCACGAACGTACGCACGCCGAAGGCGGTGGCGCCGCGCGACAGCCAGCCGTCGTCGCCATCGGCGTTCATGGTGCCGGCGATGTCGAGGTGCGCCCACGGCACGTCGCCCACGAACTCCTGGAGGAACAGCCCGGCCGTGAGTGCACCGCCGTAGGGCCCGCCGATGTTCTTCATGTCGGCCACCAGGCTGTAGAGCAGCTTGCGGTACTCGGGCGGCAGCGGCAGGCGCCACAGCTTCTCGTCGGCCCGCTCCGACGCCGCCAGCACCTGACCGACCCACGAGTCGCTGTTGCTCATCACACCGGCGATCTTCTGGCCGAGCGCTCCCACCACGGCGCCGGTGAGGGTTGCGATGTCGCACATGGCCTCGACGCCGTCCTCGACGGCCAGCGACAGGCCGTCGGCCAGCACGAGCCGGCCCTCGGCATCGGTGTTGTGGATCTCGACGGTCTTGCCGTTGCGGATCGTGAGCACGTCGCCGAGCTTCATGGCGCTCCCCGACGGCATGTTGTCGGTGCAGCACAGGTAGGCCGTCACCTCGGTCTTCACGCGCAACGCCTTCAGCACGCTCATGGTGGCGAGCACGATGGCGGCGCCCGACATGTCCATCTTCATCATGACGTGCATGCCGTCGGACGGCTTCAGCGAGATGCCACCCGAGTCGTACATCACGCCTTTGCCGACCAGGCCGACGTGGCCCCGCGACGCACCGCGCGGCACATAGTGGACCTTGACCAGGCGGGGCGGCTCGACCGACCCCTTGTTCACGCCCAACATGCCGCCGCACCCCAGTTCGGCCAGGGCGTGCTCGTCGTACACGGTGACGTCGAGGCCGTTCGTGGCCCCGATCTCGATGGCCTTCTCGGCCAGCTGCCGGGCCGTCAGGTGGCTGGGCGGCGTGTTGGCGAGCGTCCGGGCGAACGTGACCGCCTCGGCGATGGTGGCACCGCGCTGGGCGCCCGCGTCGGTGGCGGCGAGCGTGGCGGCGGACGTCGTCAGCGTGACCTGCTCGAGCTTCGACTGGCCCCTGTCGGCCTTGAGGTCGGCGTACTTGTACGACCCGAGCACGAGGCCCTCGGCGACGGCTTGCGACGCCGACCGGGCGTCGACGCCCTCGGTGTCGGCCAGGCTGGTGGCCAGGTGCATCCGCTTCGAAGCGGCCCGGGCCAGCCCGGCGGCGGCCGTGCGCAGCGTCGACGCGCTCACCGCGGCCCGGTCGCCGAGGCCCACCGCGACGACGAGCGCACCGGTCGACGGCACCAGGGCGATCTGGCCGACCTTGCCCTCGAAGCCGAGGGTGGCCAGCGACGCCCGGTTCAGGCCGACGCCGCGGGGCACCGGCCCGTCGGCGAAGACCCCGATGCCGACGACGTCGGCGGAGCGCGGGTTGCTACGGGCGGTCGAGAAGGCGAGCGACATGGGCCGGCACGCTACCGGCCGCGTCGACGCTTCACTGCGACGGGCCGACGTCCTTGGCCAGGCGGGACGCCCCTTCCTGACCTCGCGCCAGGGTCCAGAGCAGATCCGAGAGCCGGTTGAGGTACGGGCCGACGGCCGACGGCGCCGGGGCCGCGGCGAGCGCGTGGCGCTCGGCGCGACGCACCACCGTGCGGGCCAGGTCGAGCCAGGCCGACACCCGGTGCTCGCCGGGCACCACGAACTCGGTGGGCGGATCGAAGCGCTCGGTGTGCTCGTCGATCAGCGCCTCGAGCCGTTCGACCATCTCGACCGTGACCGACGACAGCCCGGGCGCCAGCTTGTGGCGGTTCTCGGGCAGCGTGGCCAGCTCGGCCATGAGCACGTAGAGGTCGCGCTCGATGGCGACGAGGATGCCGTCGAGCTCGTTGTCCCTGCCGGCCTCGCTGCGCGCCAGGCCCAGCACCGCCTGCGCTTCGTCCACCGTGCCGTAGGCGCGGGGCAGCTCGCTGTCCTTGCGCACCCGGCCGCCGTAGAAGAGCCCGGTGGTGCCGTCGTCGCCGGTCTTGGTGTAGATGCGCTCACGTGCCATGTCGCACGGGACCGTAGCGCCGGCCCCGCCGCCACGTTCAGCCGGACACGGTCGAT
>JANPGL010000350.1:0-2685 GCA_031423915.1 Actinomycetes bacterium
CCGGGGTGAGCAGGTCGCGACCGCCCACCAGCACGGTGGTGGGCACGGTCACCGCGCCGAGCCGGTCGATCTCGTCGTTGGACAGCAACCCCAGGAAGCTCCGGTTCAGCGCCTCGGGATCCATGGCCTGCATCATCCGGCGCGTCACCTCGACCAGGTGGGGCGGCGTGCCCTCGCCGAACGACAACCGGATCAGCCCGAAGTGGAGGTCGCCGTCGGTCGGCCGGTAGGTGGGCAACCGGCGCCAGCCGAGGTGCTCGGCCGGCCCTTGGATGGTGGCCGCCACCCTCCGCAGCGCCCGCCCAGTGCCGAACCCGAGCACGGGGTCGGCCGAGGTCGACACCAGCACGAGCCCGGCCACGCGCGCCATGAGCACGTCGTGGTGGCGCTCCGCGAAGCGCATCGCCGCCATGCCGCCCATCGAGTGACCGACCACGATGGCGTCGCGCAGATCGAGCGACGTGAGGATGTCGGCCAGGTCGTCGGCCAACGGATCGAGGCCGTACCCTGCCGAGCCCGCCGTGGAGGCACCGTGGCCGCGCAGATCGAGCGCCACGACGCGATACCGGTCGGCCAGCGCGAACTGGTAGCGCCACGCACCGGCCTGAAGCGTGATGCCGTGCAGCAACACGACCGGTCGCCTGCAGCCCAGCTCGAGCAGGTGGAGAGAACCGCCGTCGCGCACCCCCACCGTGCGGTGGTGCACGCCGAGGTCCGCGAGCGCGAAGAAGTCCTCGCCGGCGCTCGGGTCGGCGCGGTGCCGCTCCCGTCGCACGAGCGTCCGCCCCGTGACCGCTGCGGCGCCCGCCGCCACCACGGCGGTACCGGCACCGATGAGCAGGCGGCGGGCATCGACCATGGCGCCAGCTTGGCAGGGCCCGAGCCGCCCGCGTCTCCGCCCTGGGTCGCTCGATCACCACCGTCAGCGGGACCAGGCATCAAGACCTCGTCCAGATCGATGCACCCATCGATGCCGCCGGTCCGGCGGCAGACGCTCGCCGAGTGGTGCCGCCGCCCCACCGGCGCTTGACTGCACGGTCAGGGCCGGGTGGGACCACGTGCCGGAGGACACAACCTCGATTGTCGTCATGGGCGGCTGGCCCCTACGTCGTCGCGCGTGTAAGCGTTTGGTCGTCGGCGCATCGTCGGCGACCCTCTCCCCTCTGGAGGCAACCCATGAGCACGAGCGTCGTGACGTTCCGTTCCCGCAAGGGAGGCGACCGGCCCCTGACGATGGTCACCTGTTACGACACGGCGTTCGCCCGCCTCCTGGCGGACAGCGACATCGACGCGGTGCTCGTCGGCGACTCCGTCGCCATGGTCGTGCACGGTCACCCGACCACACTGGCGGCCGACCTCGACATGATGCTGCTGCACACCTCCGCCGTCGCCCGCGGCATCGGCGACAAGCTGCTGGTCGCCGACCTGCCGTTCCTGGCCCACCGACGCGGGCGCCGCGAGGCGGTCGATGCCGCCGGGGCGCTGCTGAAGGCCGGTGCCCACGCCGTGAAGCTCGAAGGAGCGGCCGGCAACAGTGACGTCGTCAACCACCTCGTCGAGTCGGGCATCCCCGTCATGGGCCACATCGGTCTCACCCCTCAGTTCGTGAACACGTTCGGTGGCTTCAAGGTGCAGGGTCGAGGCAACGAGGCGGCCGATCACGTGATGGCCGACGCCAAGACGCTGGAGCACGCCGGCGTCTTCGCCATCGTGATCGAGGGCGTCCCGGCCGAGCTCGGCGCACGCATCACCGGCACGGTCTCGGTGCCGACCATCGGCATCGGCGCCGGCGCCGAGTGCGACGGCCAGATCCTGGTGCTGCACGACCTGCTGGGCATCACGCCAAAGGTGCCCCGCTTCGTGCGCCGCTTCGCCGACGGTGGCGCCGTCGTGCGCGAGGCGATCGCCGGCTACACGGCCGCCGTCACGAACGGCAGCTTCCCGGCCGACGCCGAGACCTACAGCTGACGCCCGAGCCGACGACCACACGGACACCGGAGCACGCAGCCATGAGCGCCCTCACCCTTCCCGTCACCCGCGACCTCGACGGCTGGCGCCGGCTGCGCCCGCGCCGGGGCACGATCGGGTTCGTTCCCACGATGGGCGCCCTCCACGAGGGGCATCTGTCGCTCGTGCGGCGCGCCCTCGACGAGAACGACGCCTGTGTCGTGAGCATCTTCGTGAACCCGACCCAGTTCGACGACCCGGGCGACCTGGCGGCCTACCCGAAGACGTTCGACGACGACTGCGCGCTGCTGGCCTCGTTGGGTGAGCCCATCGTGCTCGCACCCACGGCCGACGTGCTCTACGCCGACGGCTACCGCGTGCGGGTCTCCGAACACGTCGACGCGCACGAGCTCGAGGGCGAGCACCGGCCGGGCCACTTCGACGGCATGCTCACCGTCGTCCTGAAGCTGCTCAACATCGCCCGGGCCGACCGGGCCTACTTCGGCGAGAAGGACTTCCAGCAGCTCCGTCTGGTGCGCACGATGGTCGACTCCCTGTTCCACCCGACCAAGATCGTCGGGTGCCCGACCGTGCGCGAGCACGACGGCCTGGCCATGAGCAGCCGCAACCGACGCCTGGTGCCAGCCCAGCGCGAGCTGGCCGGGCGGTGGTCGGCGCTGCTCGCCGACGTCGACCTGCCGGCCGACGAGGTGCGTCGGCGCCTCGAGGCGCTTGGCG
>JANPGL010000351.1:0-6792 GCA_031423915.1 Actinomycetes bacterium
CGACCACGATCGCGGCCGACGTCTCCACGATGCGCCCGGCCAGCGCGGCCCCCGCGATCGGCGACGGCGCGTCGAACCACGCCGTCGGAACACCATCGAGAACCCGCCAATCCGGTCCGATCCCGGTCATGCCCGGCAACCTTATGCGCTGGCTCGGTCAGACGAGCACGCGGTAGTGGAGGTGGACGACGCCATTGCCGAACCGGCGCTCGTCGAGGAGCTCCAGTCGAGCGTGGACGCCGTCGTGCAGGGCGCGCTTACCGCCCCCCACCACGATCGGGCACAGGAACAGGTGGCACTCGTCGACCAGCCCCGCGCCGAACGCCTGGCCGGCCAGCTCGGCCCCGCCGACGGTGAGGTCGGCCGTCGACGACTGCTTGAGCCGCTCGACGGTCGCCGGGTCGAACTCGCGCTCGAGCCTCGTCTTCGCGCTCGACACCGCCGGCAACGTCCGGGAGTAGACGATCTTGTCCGCCGCTCGCCACAGCTCGGCGTAGTCGGTGAACGCGGCCGGCTCGTCGGGCTCCGCGCTCGCCGTCTCCCAGAACACCATCGTCTCGTACATCCGGCGCCCGTAGAGGTAGGTGCCGATCGGTCGCTCGAGATCGTTGACGAACCCATGCACCTCTTCGTCGGGCACCGACCAGTCGAACCGGCCCTCGGTGTCCTCGATGTACCCGTCGAGCGACGCGATCGCCGCGTAGATCAGCTTGCCCATCTCCACTCCCTTCGGTCGTCGCGGTGCACCCGTCGCGGTCGTAGTCGCAGAGACGGGGATTCGCGGCCGGAATCATCGACCCGATGAGAATCGGCCACGCCGTCAGTCTGACTACGGTCCGCGGACACCGGCGACCGCCGCAAGGGAGAGCACGCATGAGACCGCTGCGCTACTCGATCAACGTCACCCTCGACGGCTGCTGCGACCACCAGGCGGGCATCGTGCCCGACGAGGAGTCGCACCGCTTCTGGGCCGAGCAGTTGGCGCGAGCCGACGCGCTGCTCTTCGGTCGGGTCACCTACCAGATGATGGAGGCGGCGTGGCGGCGACCGGCGACGGGGCCCGCACCCGCCGAGACGGCCGAGTGGGTGATCCCGTTCGCCCGCACGATCGACGGCGCGAAGAAGTACGTGGTGTCGGGCACCCTCGACCGGGTCGACTGGAACGCGCAGCTCGTGCGGGGCGACCTGGCGCAGGCCGTGCGGCAGCTCAAGAACGAGCCGGGCGACGGCATCTTCGTGGGCGGCGTGACCCTGCCGCTGGCCCTGGCGGACCTGGGGCTGATCGACGAGTACGAGTTCGTCGTGCAGCCCGTCGTCGCCGGGCACGGGCCGACGTTGCTCGCCGGCCTGCGCGAGCGGCTCGAGCTGACGCTCGTGGGGCGCCGCGAGTTCCGGTCGGGAGCGGTGGCGCTGCGCTACGTACCCGCCGAGCGCGAACGGCCCTAGAAGCCCTGCCACATCTCGATCGCCGCATCGACGATGCGCAGGCCGGGACCACCCGACGTGGCGGGCTCGTCGGGCTCGGGCGTCTCACCGGCCAGCACGCTGAGCGCCGCGGCCGACGAGCTCTCGAGCGCCTGCAGGTCGTACCCACCCTCGAGCATGGCGATGCGGCGGCCCGGCTTCACGAGCGCGCACAGCCGCGCCGTGATGCGGGCGAAGTCGCCCGACGTGAGCGCCAGGTCGGTCAGCGGGTCGCGCACATGGGCGTCGAAGCCGGCCGAGATGAGCAACCACGTGGGGCCGAACAGCTCGAGCACCGGGAGGATCACCCGGTCGATGGCGGTCAGGTACACGTCGCCCGTCGTCTCGGGCGGGAACGGCAGGTTCATCGTCGTTCCCTCCCCCAGGCCGGTGCCGCGCTCGAACAACCGACCGCTGCCCGGGTAGAGCGGGAACTGGTGCATCGACACGTAGAAGACCCGCGGATCGGCCGCGAAGATGTCCTGCGTCCCGTTCCCGTGGTGGGCGTCGTAGTCGATGATGGCGACGCGCTCGCCGCGTGCCGCCAGGTGGGCGGCGGTGACCGCCACGTTGTTGAGCAGGCAGAAGCCCATGGCGTCGTCGGCGGTGGCGTGGTGGCCGGGCGGGCGAACGGCGCAGAACGCGGCCGGTGCCAGGCCGGCGTCGAGCGCCTCGACCGCCGCCAGACCGGCGCCCGCGGCGAGCACCGCGGCCTCCCACGAGGCCGGCACCACCGACGTGTCGGCGTCGATGTTCCCACCGCCGTTGGCGCAGATGCGCTCGAGCGCCTTCAGGTAGTCGGGCGGGTGGACGCGCAGCAGCTCGTCGGTCGTGGCGGCGCGCGGCTCCAGCGGGATCAGGGCCTCGGCGATGCCGGCGCGCCGGGCACCCGCCAGCACCGCCTCCAGCCGCGCCGGGCGCTCGGGGTGGCCGATGCCGGCGAGGTGATCGAGGTACCGCGGGGAGGTGGCGAACAGCACGGCCATCGATCGAAGGGTACGCCCGCCACGGCCACATGCGTATGGTCACTGGTCCCGATCCCGCTACCGTCATCGCGTGGCCGCGCCCCGCCCCTCCGATGACCGGGCCCTCGCCCGTCGGCGCGTCCCCCCGGCGGGCCGCGACGATGAGCGCCTCGGGTCGGCCCCCGAGGCGCGCGGGCTGCGCATCAGCGTGCACGACGACGGCGAGGCGTCGCTCACCCCGCTGCCCGGTGCCCGGGTCACCGTGGCCGGGCTGCGCCACCACCTCGACGACCTCGATCACCGTGGCGTGCACCGGGTGACGACGAGCGCGCTCAGCCCGCGCGACGCCGCCGTGTGGGAGGCGGCCGGATTCGTGGCCCGCACCTCGCTCGTGCTCCTGCGCGCCGACCTGCGGGCCGGACCGGCGCGCCACCGTCGCTCGCCCGCCACCGTCCCCCGGCGCCACGCCGGCCGGCGCAGCGACTGGCCCGAGCTCGCCGCGCTCGACACCGCCGCCTTCGCGCCCCAGCCCGGCCTGGGCACCGCCGGGCTGCTCGACGCCATGGCCGTCACCCCCGCCGCCCGGGTGCGCGTCGCCGGGCGACCTGCGCTCGGCTTCGTGCTCGCCGGTCACGACGTGCGATGCGGCTACCTGCAGCGCCTCGCGGTCGCCCCGTGGGCCGCCGGTCAGGGCATCGGCAGCGCGCTCGTGCTCGACACCCTTCGCTGGATGCGCCGCCACGGGGCCCGCGAAGCGCTCGTGAACACCGAGCAGGGCAACGAGCGGGCCCTGGCGCTGTACGAGCGCCACGGGTTCGTGCGCCAGGACGAGGGCCTGGTCGTCATGGAGCACCGACCGTGAGGCTCGGCCGCGTGCTGGCCGCGCTCGCGGTGGCCGCCGGCGGGCTGCTGGTCACCACCCGACCCGCACCGGCCGCCACCGGAACGGTCGACGGCCCGAGCATGGCCCTGGTGGCCCAGCCGGTCGGGATCGAGCTCGGCGGACTGGCCACCATCACGGTCCAGGTCACCGGAGCGCCCCCCGACGCCGAGATCGACGCGTCGATCTACCCGCCCGTCACCGCCGCCGGGGTCGCCGACGCCCGCAACGGGCGGCTACCGGCCAAGCAGATCGGCTTCGTGCCGCGTGCCCCCCTCGCCGAGCGCACCAACGCCGACGGCACCGCCAGCGTGGTCCTGCGCGCCGTCGACACCCCGCCCCGGTTCGACGAGGAGGTGCGCATGGGGGCCGAGGGCGTCTACCCCGTGCGGCTGCGGGTGCTCGCGGACGACGGCTCGGCGACCCTGGCCCAGCTCGTCACGTTCCTCGTGCGCCCGGGGGCACGCCGCCTACCGATCACTGTGGTGCTGCCACTGCCGGGCGCCCCGTCGCTGCGACCCGACGGGACCACCGGCGTGGCGCCCGCCGACCAGGACCGCGCCCAGGCGGTCACCCAGCTCCTCGCCGCGCTCCCCGACTTCCCGTTCACCCTGGCCCCCCGCCCTGAGCTCCTCGCCGCGCTCGGTCGCACGAACCCCGTCCTCACCAGCCGGTTGGCCGGCGCGCTGGGCGCTCGATCGGTGCTGGCACTGCCCTTCGTCCGCCTCGACGTGAGCGGCATGGTGGCCGCCGACCTGGCCGCCGAGGTCGGCCGCCAGCTGGCGGCCGGCGAGCAGGCCATCGCCGCCGCGCTGCCGGGCACCCGGCCCGACCGGCGGGTGTGGCTGGCCGACGGCGCGCTCGACGACGCCGCGTTGGCCACGCTGCGCACGCTCGGGGTCCAGCACCTGCTCACCGCACCCGAACGTCTCGACCCGCAGCCGGCCGCCCCGGTGCTCCACCCGTTGCCGCTCATGGTCGGCGGGGACACCCCCGTGGTGTCGTCGGTCGGTTCCGGTCTCGGCGCGCTGGTGGCTGACACCGGCGCGCTCTCACGGCTGGCACCGCAGCCGGCCGACGTGACCGCCGCCGTCGTCGACGTGGTCGCCGACCTGTCGGCGCGCGCCTTCGAGGACGAGGTCGGCCGCGGCCTGGTGTTGGAGCCGCCGTCGGACTGGACGTACGTGCCGGCGTTCTGGACGACGCTGGCGTCGGCGCTGCGCGGGCCGACCATGGTCACCGCCGTCGGGCTCGACGAGTTCCTGCGCGTCACCACCCCCCAACGGGATGCGACGTACCGACTGCGACCCGACGCCCGGCGCGACGAGCTCGGACTGGCCCAGAGCCTGTTCGTGACGCGCGTGGCCCTCACCCAGATGGGGTCGGTGCTCCCGACCGCATCGACGCGGTTCGCCGGCCTCACCGACCGCACCACGGTCGCCACCTCCGCCGACCTGACCGACGCCCAGCGAGCGGCCTACTTCGACGCCGTCACCGAACGGGTCAACCCGGTGCGTAACGCGGTCACGGTGCGCGTGCGCGATCGCATCACGCTCGCCGGCAAGAACGGCACCATCCCGCTCAGCCTCGTGAACTCGCTCGACGAGTCGGTCAGCGTGCGGGTGCGGGTCAGCACCGACAAGCTCCGGGTCACCGACAACGACCGACTGGTGGTGGTACCCGCCGGCGGCGAGCTCCCGCTGCGCATAGCGGTCGAGGCCCGCACATCGGCCTGGCAGTTCCCCGCCAACGTCTCGTTGGCCACCCCCGACGGCACCGAACCCGTCGGCGCCGCCACCGTGCTCGAGCTGCGCGCCGTCGGGCTCTCGGGCCTCGGGCTGGGCATCTCGTTCGGCGCACTGGCGGTGCTGGCGACCTGGTGGATCACCAGCGCCCGGCGCCGACGCAAGGCCAAGCGCCGCGTGACGGCTACCCTCGTGTCCCCGTGAACCAGGTACGCGTCGTCACCGACTCCGCTTGCGACCTCCCCCAGGAACTGGCGGACGAGCTGGGCATCGAGATCGTCCCCTTGAGCATCCGTTTCGGCGACACCGAACTGATCGATCGCGAGCAGCTCGGCACAGCCGATTTCTGGTCGCGGTGCGCGGCATCGAGCACGCTGCCCGAGACGGCCGCCCCGGCGCCCGGCCGCTTCGAGGAGGCCTACCGGAAGCTGGCCGCGCAAGGCGCCACCGGCATCTGCGTCGTGGCCTTGTCGAGCGACCTCTCGGCCACCATGCAGAGCGCCCAGCTGGCGGCGCGCGCCGTCGGCGCCGAGATCCCGATCGAGGTGGTCGACTCACGCTCGGTCACGATGGGCCAAGGGATGATCGCCGTCGCCGCCGCTCGCGCCGCCGCCGCGGGCAGTTCGCTCGCCGACGTCACCGCCACCGCACGGTCGCTGGTGGACCGCACGCAGGTGTGGGGCGCGCTCGACACGCTCGAGAACCTGCGCAAGGGCGGGCGCATCGGCGGGGCCAAGGCCATGCTCGCCTCCGTGCTGTCGATCAAACCGATCATCGAGGTGCGCGACGGCAAGGTGGAAGAGGGCGGCAAGCAGCGCACGCGCTCGAAGGCGCTGGCGTTCCTCGTCGAGAAGGTGCGCGCCGCCGGCCCGCTCGAATCGCTGGCGGTGATGCACGCCGACACCGACGACGTCGGCGAGCTCGTCGCCCGTCTGCAGCCGCTCGCCCCGGGCGAGATCATCGTCGGCGACATCGGACCGGTGGTGGGCACCCACGCCGGTCGCGGCACGATCGGCGTGGTGTTCCAGGTGTTGGCACGCTGAGCGGCGAACCGATCGTCATCGCCGGGCGCTACCGGCTGGAGCACCTCCTCGCCGCGGGCGGCATGGCCGACGTGTGGGGGGCGCTCGACGAGGTGCTGGAACGGCCCGTGGCCGTGAAGATCCTGAAGCCGACGCTCACGAGCGACCCGGTGGTCCTGGCCCGCTTCCGTCGCGAAGCGCGCCTGGCCGCCCGCGTGAACCACCCCAACGTCGTCGCCGTGTACGACACCGTGACCAACGAGGGGTGCGACGCACTCGTGCAGGAGCTGGTCGAGGGGCGCACCCTGCGCGCCGCTCTCGACGACCAGCCCAAGCTCGGCATCGGCGAGACCGTGCGCATCGGCATCGCCGTGGCCGACGCGCTGGCCGCGGTGCACGCCGTCGGCATCGTGCACCGCGACGTGAAGCCGTCGAACGTGCTGCTGGCCTCCGACGGTCGCGTGCTGCTCACCGACTTCGGCATCGCCACCCGCGGACGCCAGGACCTGACGAGCGACGACGTGATGATGGGGACGGCGAAGTACCTGTCGCCCGAGCAGGTCGAGGGCCAACCCGCGTCGACCCGCGCCGACCTCTACTCGCTCGGCGTCGTGCTCTACGAGTGCCTGGCCGGGCGGGCGCCGTTCCAGGCCGAGAGCTCGCCGCCACCGCGCTGGCCCGGCTCCGTGCCGACCCGATCCCCCTGCGCACCCTGC
>JANPGL010000352.1:0-11531 GCA_031423915.1 Actinomycetes bacterium
GGCGCCGGGCGACCGGGTGGAGCACGACGACGCCCTCTTCGCGGTGTCGACCGACACGGTCGACACCGAGGTGCCGTCGGCCGGCGCCGGCTACGTGCGCCAGCTGCTGGTGCCCGAGGGTGCCACCGTCGCCATCGGCACGCCCCTGGCCGTCGTGACCGACACGGCCGACGAGCCCTACGACCTCCCGGACGCCCTTCCTCGCCCGGCGGGTCCCGCCGGCGAGACGCGGGGGGCCGAGAACCCCGTGGAGTCCCCCGCCGACCGGACCGCCCCGGTTCCGAGCCCCGCCCATCGCACCGGTCGGACCGAGCGGGCCGGGAACGGGGTCGGCAGCGGCGTCCTCTCCCCCGTCGTCCGCCGGCTCCTCGACGAGCACGACCTGACACCGGCGCACGTGCGCGGCACCGGCCGCGACGGACGAATCACCCGCGCCGACGTCCTGGCGGCCGCCGCCAACCGGTCGGCGCCCGTCCCCACTCCGGTCTCCTCCGCGGCGTCACCCGCGCCCGCCCGAGAGCCGCTCCCGCAGGCCGGCCCCGACGACGACGTGATCGAGTTCACCCGGGCGCGACGCAGCACGGCCGAGCACATGATGCGCTCGCTCCGCACCAGCGCCCACACGCTCGTCGGCGTGCAGGTCGACTACCACCACCTCGAACCCGCGCGGGCCGCGGCGAAGCTGTCGTACCTGCCGTTCGTGGCCCGCGCCGTGGTCGACTCGCTGCGGGCCTTCCCCCACCTCAACGCGTCGGTGGGCGACGACGAGCTCATCGTGCACCGCCGCATCCACCTCGGCGTCGCCGTCGACGTCGACAACGAGGCGCTGGTGGTACCGGTGGTGCACGACGCCGACGGGCTGCGTCTGCCGGCGCTGGCGGCCGCGGTAGCCGAGCTGGCGGCCAGGGCCAGGGCCAAGCGGCTCACCGCCGCCGACCTGAGCGGCGGCACGTTCACCGTCACGAACGTCGGGCGCTACGGCACCGTCGTCACGGCGCCGGTGATCAACCAGCCCCAGGTGGCCATCCTGTCGACCGACGGGGTGCGGATGACCCCGGTCGCCGTGGCCACGCCCGAGGGCGGCTGGGCGGTGGCCGTGCACCCGGTGGGCAACCTGTCGCTCACGTTCGACCATCGCGCCGTCGACGGCGCCTACGCCGCCGCCTTCCTGGCGCACGTGCGCGACCTGCTCGAGACGCGGGACTGGGCGCCCGAGACGTGAGCGCGCTCGACGGCATCGACCTCGACGAGGCCATGGCGGACTTCCGGCTGGCGTGCGTGTCCCGCGCCGTCGACGACCGCGAGATCTCGCTGCAGAAGCAGAGCCGCGTGTTCTTCCAGATCTCGGGAGCCGGGCACGAGGCGCTGGGCCTCGGCCTGGCCCGCTCGCTGCGCCCCGGACACGACTGGTTCTTCCCGTACTACCGCGACCTGGCGCTGGTGCTCGGGCTCGGCGTCCCGCCCGAGCAGGTGCTGCTGCAGGCGGTCGGCTCGGCCGACGACGTCGCCTCGGGCGGCCGCCAGATGCCCTCGCACTGGGGCGACGCGGCGCGCCACGTCGTCACGCAGTCGAGCCCCACGGGCAGCCAGTGCCTGCCCGCGGTCGGGTGCGCCGAGGCGGGCCGCTACATCTCGCGCCGACCCGACCTGCCGGGCTGCCGCGCCGAGGGCGACGAGGTGACCTACGTGTCGCTCGGTGAGGGGGCCACCAGCGAGGGCGAGTTCTGGGAGAGCCTCAACTCGGCCGCCACCCTGCACCTGCCGGTCCTCTACGTGGTGGCCGACAACGGCTACGCCATCAGCGTGCCGGCCACCGACCAGTCGCCGGCGCCGATCAGCCAGATGGTGCGCGGCTTTCGCGGGCTGTACGTGATGCAGCTCGACGGCACGGACTACGGCCAGGTGCGCCGGCGCGGCGCCGAGGCCGTGGCCCATGTGCGTGCCGGCGTCGGCCCGGTGCTGCTCCACGCCAAGGTCACGCGGCCGTACTCCCACTCGGCGGCCGACACGCAGGCCAAGTACCGCTCGTCCGACGAGCTGGCCGACGAGTCCCGGCGCGACCCCATCGACCGGCTGGAGGCCGCGCTCGTCGAGGCGAGGGCGATCACGCCCGAGCGCGCAGCCGAGATCCGCACCGAGGCCCGCCAGCTCGTGGCCGACGCCGCGGCCGCGGCGATGAAGGGCGCGCGCCCCGACCCGTCGACCGTGATGGAGCACCTGTGGGTGATCCCCGACGTCGGCGCCGAGGGCGACGCCGGAACCGACGGGGAGCCCGTGGCGTTCGGCGAGGCCATCAAGCGCACGCTGCACGAGCGCATGGCGGCCGACGAGCGCATCCGCGTGTTCGGCGAGGACGTGGCCGACGCCCGCGAGGCCGTGCTGGCCAACGTGGAGGGCAAGGGTGGCGTGTTCGGCACCACGCACGGCCTGCAGCGCGCCTTCGGCCAGGCCCGCTGCTACAACACGCCGCTGGCCGAGGCGAACATCGTCGGGCGTGCCGTGGGTCAGGCGTTGCGCGGTCTGCGACCGGCGCCCGAGATCCAGTTCTTCGACTACATCTGGCCAGCCATGCAGCAGCTGCGCAGCGAGGCGGCCACCACGCGCTGGCGCTCCAACGGCGCGTACACCGTGCCGATGGTGCTGCGCGTCCCGATCGGCGGCTACCTGACGGGTGGCTCGATCTGGCACAGCCAGTCGGGCGAGTCGATCTTCACGCACATCCCCGGGCTGTTCGTGCTGTTCCCGTCGCGCGCCCGTGACGCCGTGGGCCTCTTGCGCACGGCGTTCACGGCCGCCGAAGACCCGGTGCTGTTCCTGGAGCACAAGCACCTGCTGCGCCAGCCCTACACGGTCGACCCGTTCCCCGCCGACGGGTACCGCATCCCGTTCGGCGTGGGCGACGTGCGTCGACCCGGCGACGACCTGACGATCGTGTCGTGGGGCGCCACCGTCGAGAAGTCGCTGCAGGCCGCCGCGCTGCTGGCCGAGCGCGACGGCATCGAGTGCGAGGTGATCGACCTGCGCACCCTGGCGCCGTGGGACCGCGACCTGGTGTGCCGTTCGGTGGCCCAGACGCACCGGCTGCTCGTCGTGCACGAGGACGTGCTCACGTCGGGCTTCGGGGCCGAGGTGGCGGCGTTCGCCGGGGAGCACTGCTTCGGCGACCTCGACGCCCCGGTGAAGCGGGTCGGCGCCAAGGACACGTGGGTGGCCTACGAGCCGGCGCTCGAGGCCGCCATCCTCCCCCAGGTCGCCGACATCGCCGCCGCCGCGCTCGACGTCGCCACGTTCTGAGCCGGCGCGAGACTTCCGGCATGGGACGCCGGGCGTGGCTCGTGGGGCCGAGAACCTCGAGACCACCGTTGTCCGGGCGTTCCGCGCCCGATCCGTCTCAGCGGCGAGACCCTTGGGGCCGAGAACCCGGTACGTCCTGGGTCCTCACACCTGGGCGACGCGCATCCACCCTCGGCTCACACCACGTTGCGTTCCACTAGCGGGCGGCCCTCGAGGTAGCGGGCGTAGCCCAGCGGCGACAGGTCGAGCGTCGTGTAGCGGCCGTGGGTGACGAGCTCGGCGAGGCCGCGGCCGACCGCCGGCGACTGCTGCAGGCCGTGGCCCGAGAAGCCGCTCGCCAGCAGCAGACCGTCGACCCCGGGCACCGGACCGACGAAGGCGTTGTGGTCGAAGTCGTTCATGTCGTAGTGGCCGGCCCACGAGTGCTCGACGCGCAACTCGTCGAAGGCGGGGACACGCTCGGCCAGCACCGGCCACATGCGCTCGGTGAAGAACGAGCGGTCGACCGTGAAGTCGTCGGGCGCATCGGGGTCCTCGTCGTCGCCCGGCGAAAGGCCGCCGATGAAGCCGGGACCCTCGGGACGGCACCACACGCCGCTCGGGTCGATCAGCAATGGGAACCCCGGCAGGGTGCGCCCGCAGGTCCAGGCGAAGACCTGCCTCTTGCCCATGTGCACGGGGAGCTCGATCCCCGCGGTGGCCGCCAGCGAACGGGCGCCGGCACCGGCGGCGACGACCACCGTGCCGGCGTCGACCTCGGTGCCGTCGTCGAGGACGGCGCCCACGACCCTCGCGCCGACCCGCCGCAGTGACGCGACCCGGGCGCGCCGGTAGGCGACGCCGAGCGAGCGGGCCTTGGCCCGGAAGGCCATCATCAGGCCGTAGCCGTCGAACCAGCCCTCACCGGTGCGTCCCCAGCAGCCGGCGGCCACGTCGTCGGTCGACAGCCAGGGGAACCTCGCCGCCAGGCCTGACGGGTCGAGCCGTTCGACGTCGGCGCCCATCGCCGTCTGCAGCGCGTGGTTGTCGTCGAGCACGCCGACGCCGTCGACCGTGGCCAGGAACAGGTAGCCGCCCTCGTGCAGGCCGATGTCGGGCGGCGCCTCGCCATCCACCCGCAGCACGTCGCCGACGCGGCGCAGGAACTCGATGCCGTGGAGCGACACGGCCACGTTGACCGCCGAGGAGAACTGCTGGCGGATCGAGCCGGCCGACAGCGTGCTGGCCGCCCTGGCGTACGTCGGGTCGGGCTCGGCGACCACCACAAGCCCGTCGAACCCCGGCGCCACGGCCAGGTGGTAGGCCACGGAACTACCCGTGACGGCACCCCCGGCGATCAGCACATCGACAGTTTCCCGGGGCACGATGGCATTCTCCGCTACCCGGTCGACGCTGGTGCGCTTCGTGCCACCAGGTGCAACGAAACGCACCAGCGGCGGAGGCGGCACCGCCCGGCCCGGCCGGCGTGACGCCGGACATACCTAGTCGCCCGAGCGGGCGACGAATACGCACCCCTCCCGATGTGGCGCCGGCCCGAAAGGCGCACGATGGAGGTGGAGAAGGAGGCGATGACATGTTCCCCATGCAGATCGAACTGATGGTCAGGCAAGAGGCCCGGAGGCTTCAACACCGGGACGAGCACGAGCCGCTGGCGTGCCCGACGCGCTGGCCGCTGCGCCGTCACCAGCCCCGACGACCGCTACCGCCCCGGTGAGGCGATGGGGTCGAACCACGGCCAGGCGAGCGCGCAGCCACCGGTACGCTGCCGGGTCATGCTGCGAGCGCGGTCGGGCCTGAGCCAGACCATGATCGGACGGGCGCAGCCCCTGCGCTCGCTCCTCGAACTGGTCGAGCAGGCCCGAACGCGCACGACCGGCGAGCCGGCGGTAGCGCTCGTGTCGGGCGAGCCGGGCGTCGGAAAGACACGGCTGATGGCCGAGCTGGGCAGGCGGCTCCCGGCCGACGTGCCGGTGCTCGCCGCCCAGGCCCAGCCCGGCTCGCTCGGCCAGCCGTTCGAGGTGGTCGACGCGCTGCTCGGCGCCGATCCGCGCCACGACGGCGACGATGTCCGCAGCGCGGTGACACGCACCGCCGACGCACTCCTGGCCCGCCTCGGCCCCGGGCCGAACGTGGTGATCGTCGAGGACCTCCACTGGGCCGACGCCGGCTCCGTGGGGGTGCTCGGCAAGCTCGTCACGGCGGCGCGCCCCGACCTGGTGCTCGTGATCTCGTACCGGCCAGACGAGATCACCCAGCGGCTGCCGGGCGGCGAGCTGCTGGCCCGGCTCGAGCGCGCCCACCAGGCGCTGCGCCTGCCCCTCGAACCGTTGCGGCGCATCGAGATCGCCGCGTTCCTGACCGCGGTCTACAAGCGTCAGATGCCGTCGGCGGTGGTCGACACGCTGCTGGCCCGAACGGGCGGCAACCCCTTCTTCCTCGAGGAGCTGCTCTACGCCGCGGGCTCCGTCGACCCGGAGCGACTGGCCGAGCAGCCCCTCCCGTGGTCGCTGGCCGACCTGGTGGCTCAGCAGCTCGAGGGCCTCTCGCCCGACGAACGCCGGCTGGTGGAAGCGGCGGCCGTCCTCGGCGCGCGCGGCGCGTTCGACGTGCTGCAGACGATGACCGGGCTCGACGAGGACGCGCTGATCCGCTGCCTGCGCGCCCTGGTGCACCGCGGGCTGCTCGTCGAGGAGACCGACGACGACTTCAGCTTCCGCCACGCCCTCGTGCGGGACGCCGTGATGCACCAGCTCCTCAGCCGGGAACGACGTCGGTTGCACGCGTCGGCCCTGCAAGCGCTGCAGAACGCGTCCTGCACGGACCTGGCCGATCTGGCCCGCCATGCTGCGGGCGCCGGCCTGTGGGACGACATGGTGGCCCTGGCCCGCCAGGGGGTCCCGTACTACCTGTCCAGCGGATCGTCGCACCAGGCGCTCCGGCTCGCCTCGGACGCGCTCGGCGAGGCGCCCGACGACTGCGATCTGCTGGCGGGAGCGTCGCGTGCGGCGTGGCTCGTCGGCCTCAACACCGAAGCCCTCGGCCATGCCGAGCACTGGCAGGAGGTAGCGCGCGCCGCGGGCTCCGTCGAGGAGGAGGCGGCCGCCGGTCGGCTCCTCGCCCGGCTCTACTACGAGATGGGCGACGCCCGGCTGTGGCCGCACGTCGCCCACCTGGAGGAGCTCACGGCCGCGCTGCCCGCCGGCGTCGAGCGGGCCCGGGTTCTGGCGGCCTTGGCGCAGACCGAGATGCTGGCCGAGCACACCGAGGCCGCCGTCCGCTGGGGTGAGGCCGCCATCGCCGCCGCCGAGCTGGCGGACGCCAAGGACGTGCGGGCCCAGGCCAAGGTCGAGGTCGGCTCGGCCCTCGCCCACGACGTCGAGCGGCTGGCGGAGGGCGAACGGCTGTTGCGCGAGGGCATCGCCGAAGCCGAGGCCATCGGCGATCTCGTGCTCGTATCCCGAGGCCTCAACAACCTGCTGGAGTACATCTCCATCGACGACCCCGAGGTGCCTCGGATGATCGCCGAGATCACCGCCATCACCGAGCGGGCGGGCTTCGACAAGTTCTTCAACGACGAGTGCGGACGACGTCTCGTGGAACACGCGTTCGTCGTGGCCGACCGGACGTTGGCCGAAGCCGAGATCGAACGGCTCGGCGACCTCGCCGTGTCGATGTCCGTGCGCCGTCACGAGGGCGTCGAGCCGGTCCTCGCCATGTTCCGGGCCGAGGGGGGCGACACGGCCCTCGCCGTGGAACTGGCGGCCACCGCGCCCAAGGCGCCGCCCGGCGGGTCGCACTGGACCAAGTGGCTCGAGCCCGAGGTGGCGGCGTTCGCCGGCGATCCGGGGCCGGCCCTGGTGGCCCTGCGGCGCGGTGCGACCGAGCCGCCCCACGCCAGCCTGACCCGCTACCCCGACCTGCTCCACGTGTGGGCGCAGGCCGCCGTGCTGGCGGGCGCCGGCGCAGACGAGATCGAGCGCGCCGCCTCGCCCGCGTTCGAGCTCCCCGAGGCGCCTGTGCAGCGGGCGCTGCTCGGCGTGCGCGCCGAGATCGCCGCGGCCCGCGACGATCACCCGACCGTGGTGTCGTTGCTGACGGCCCGCTACGGCGGCCCGACCGACCAACCCGGCGAGGTGCGCATGCGGGCCCGCCTGCGCTACCTGCTGGCCCGGTCGTTGGCGAGCCTGGGCCGGCGCGACGACGCGCTCACGGTCGCCCGGTCGGCGGCGCGGGACCTGGCCCGGTGGCCCGGCTTCCGCTCCGACGAGGTGGCCCGCCTCGTCGAGCGCCTCGAGGCGAGCGGCGGCGACGGCAGCCTGACGCCCCGGGAGCTCGACGTGGCCGCCCTGGTGGCCGAGGGGCTCACGAACGCCGACCTCGCCCGCCGGCTCTACATCTCGCCCAAGACGGCCGCCGTGCACGTCTCGAACATCCTCATGAAGCTCGGGCTGTCGAATCGGACCGAGGTCGCCGCGTGGTACCTGCGCCAGGACGCCCCCGGCTCCCGATCGGGCGGTTGACGGGCGATCGACCAGCGCGTGCCAGGATGCGCGGATGATCGTGATCTCCGGCTCCGTGCAGTTCCACCCCGACGACCGCGCCCCGTTCCTCGAGGCGTTCGGCCCGATCCAGGCCGCCACGCGCGCCGACGAGCCGGGCTGCCGGCAGTACGCGTTCAGCGCCGACCCGCTCGACGACGTGACCGTGCTCATCTACGAGCACTGGGAGGACCAGGCGGCGCTCGAGGCCCACTTCGCCCACCCGAACTTCAACACGGCGCGCCAGGTCATCGGCGGCTTCCGCCGGACCGGCGGGAGCATGCTCAAGTACCACGTCGACAAGGAGGCGCCGATCGTCGGCGCCGACGGCAAGATCAGCGCGTCGTTCGAGTAGCACAGCGGTTCCCCGTGCGCCGCGTTTCCGACCGGGACCTTGGTCCCAAGGTCTCGTGACCTCCGACGGGAACCGGCGTACGGTCGCCCCTGCCGGGTCGGCGTCCCGATCAGCAGGATCAGGACATGCGCAAAAACGAATCACTGCTGGTGTCGTTCGTCGCTGCGGGTCTGGCCATCCTGGGTCTGATCGTCGGCGCCGTCGCACTGGGAACGAAGAACAGCGGGGGAACCGCGGCCGCGGCGAGTGGCGGAAGTGGCTCCGTCATCGACGTGACCCTGAAGGAGTTCGCCATCACTCCCTCCCACCTGATGGCACCCCCCGGCCCGCTGAAGATCCGCGTCACCAACAGCGGCACCATGGCGCACAACTTCGAGGTCAAGGGATTCAAGGGCACCCGCCTGCTCAACCCCGGTGAGAACGAGGTGCTCGACCTCGGCAGCATCTCGGTCGGCAGCTACGACGCCCAGTGCACGGTGCCCGGCCACGCCGCGTCCGGCATGACCGCCACGCTGATGGTGCAGGCCGGCGCGACCGCCGGCGGCACCGCCACCGCCGTCATGACGAACGACCAGATGGACGCCTCGATGGACGCCGTCGCCAAGCGCTTTCCCGAGAAGACCGCCGGCCACGGCGGCGACATCCTCGAGCCCACGATTCTCGCCGACGGCACCAAGCAGTTCGACCTGACGGCCAAGATCGTCGACTGGGAGGTCGAGAAGGGCAAGATCGTAAAGGCCTGGACCTACAACGGTGTCGTGCCGGGCCCGGAGATCCACGTGAACGTGGGCGACAAGGTCCGCATCGTGCTGAAGAACGAGCTGCCCGAGTCGACGTCGATGCACCTGCACGGCATCCGCGTGCCGAACACCATGGACGGCGTCGACCCGTACACCCAGCCGGCGCAGAAGCCGGGCGAGATCAAGAACTACGACTTCACCGCCCTGGAGCCCTCGGTCGGCATGTACCACTCGCACCACGACGCCCAGATCCAGATCCCGAACGGCATGGCCGGGGCGCTGTACATCGGTGAGATGCCGGTGCCGAAGCAGTTGGGGAACGTCGACATCACCAAGAAGGTGACGATGATCCTGAACGACGCCGGCACCATCGGCCTGTCGCTCAACGGCAAGTCGTTCCCGGCTACCGAGCCCTACGTGATGAAGGTCGGCGAGACGATGCAGGTGACCTACTACAACGAGGGCCTGCAGGCGCACCCGATGCACATGCACCAGCCCCATGGCTGGGTCATCGCCAAGGACGGTCGGCCGCTCGACTCCCCCTACATGATGGACACCTTGCTGGTGGCCCCGGGTGAGCGCTACACGGTCCTGTACACGATGCTCGACAAGGGCGTGTGGGCTTGGCACTGCCACATCCTCAACCACGCCGAGACGCCCACGGGCATGACCGGCATGGTCACCGCCGTCATCGTGCAGTGATCCGAGTCTCCCCGAGCTGAGCGCCCGTCCCCTGCGGACGCCGGCCGAAACGAACGGTGCCCCGGTTCCCATGCCGGGGCACCTTCGCGTCCCGTCGCCCGCTGTTCGGCGCGCGTTCGCAATCCCGATGGCCCCATCGTCCGTAGATCCCACTGGCCTCGGGGGTGAGGGCCGTCGGGGAACGGCGCGAACAGCGCCCGTCGGCGGCGCGCGCCCACGACGCCGTTCCTTCGACGAACGGAGATCAGATGAGGAGAGCACGCACGCTGGCGGTCGTGGGCGCCACGACCGCGCTGCTGTTCGCGGCGGCCAACCCGGCCGCGGCGCTGGGACCGCGTGTCCCCGACCCGATACCTGCGCTCATCCCGACGAGCGCCATCACCATCGGGCTCGAGACCGTGGCCTCGGGGCTCACCAACCCGGTGACCGCCACGTTCGCACCCGGGGACGAGGACCACCTGTACGTAGCCGAGCAGTCCGGCAAGATCTGGCAGATCGACATCGGCGACGACCGCAACGCCCCGCCCCGACTGTTCGCCGACCTGTCGGGCGTCGTCATCCCGCTCGGGTGCTTCGGCATCAACTACGACGAGCGCGGCCTGTTCGGTCTGGCGTTCCACCCCGACTTCAAGCGCAACGGCCTGCTGTACACCTACAGCTCGCAGACGCAGCAGGGGGCCGACGTGCTGCCCCCGAACCGGTGCAACAGCCGCACGCCCGACCACGACAACGTCGTGACCGAGTGGAAGGTGGGCAAGCCGCGCTCGGCCAAGTCCACGGTCGACGCGTCGAGCGCACGCGAGGTGCTCCGCAATCCGCACCCGCAGTTCAACCACAACGGCGGCGAGCTGCGGTTCGGTTCCGACGGCCGGTTGTACGTCGCCATCGGCGACGGCGGCAACGCCGACGACCAGGGCCCCGGCCACGCACCGGGTGGCAACGCCCAGTCGCTGGCCAGCCTGAACGGCAAGATCCTGCGCATCGACCCGAACGCGGGAGCGAAGGTGCCCGGGCACTCGGTGCCACCGGACAACCCGTTCGTCGGCGTCGCCGGCGCCCGCGGCGAGATCTGGGCGCTCGGCTTCCGGAACCCGTACAAGATGTCGTTCGACCGCAAGACGGGCGACCTGCTCGTGGCCGACGTCGGTCAGAACGACGTCGAGGAGATCGACCGGGTCACGGTCGGCGGCAACTACGGCTGGCCGCTCAAGGAGGGCAGCTTCGCGTTCGACCAGAACGGCGCAGCCAACGGCTTCGTCACGGCCGACTCGGTACCCGGCCCGTACATCGACCCGGTCAGCCAGTACGACCACTGCGCCGGACCGGTGAGCCCCACGCTCGCCGGCCCGTGTCCCGTGCTCGAGGGCATCGCCGTCACCGGCGGGTTCGTGTACCGCGGCCATGACGTGAAGGCACTGCGCGGCCAGTACGTCTTCGGCGACTACTCCCGCGGCTTCTTCAGCAGCACGGGTCGGCTCTTCACCGCGTCGCTTCCGGGCGGCCCGGCCGAGCTGCGGCTGGCCACCGGCCAGGCCCTCGGCCTCGGCGTGCTGGGCATCGGCGAGGACGCCGAGGGCGAGCTGTACGTGCTCGGCAAGTCGGGCGCCCGGCCCGGCAACACCGGGATCACCGACCCGACGAACACCTCGGGAGTGGTCCTCCGCATCGTCGACCCGAATCGCCACGGCGGAGACGACCGCGGCGAGGACGGCAGCGGCGAGGACTGACCGCTCGACCAGGATCGGGTCCGTCCGCTGCGGCGGGCGGACCCTGGGCGGCCCGGTCAGACCAGGACGGTCTCTCGCCGGCGGCGGGGCGACGGATCGTTGCCCTCCAGCACGTCGTACCACTCGGGCCGCCGGATCTGCACCAGCGCGACGGCGCCGGCCAGGACGAGCGACC